>CAYZAF010000647.1:0-2737 GCA_964476435.1 uncultured Syntrophaceae bacterium | reverse complement strand
GGCTCCTTCGCGTCATACCTGAGTACCCTGATCGTGTAGATGTCGGCGGTCAATAGGTCCTCTCCATGGGCCGATACCTCGTGATAACGGGCTCCCGGTAAGAGATCGAGAGCTCCCCGGATGCGTCCTTCGCGGCGAGCGTGTGCCTCAGCCAGTCCACGTCGTTCCTCTTCGTGAAATCGCGTCTGAAGTGGGCGCCCCTGCTCTCCTCGCGCAGGAGGGCGCCAAGGGTCGTGGCGTGGGCGGCATCGATCATCGAGGAGAGCTCAAGCCCAGCGATAAGCTCGTAGTTCATATGAAGGGCAGAGGACGACAAGCTGATGTTACCGTACCTCTCCTTGATGGCAAGGATTTTTTCGAGGCCCGCCTTCAGCTCTCCCTTCGTCCTGAAGATCCCGACATGCTCGTCCATGGTCTTTCTCAGATCCTCCATGACGGCCGACGGTCTCTCCCCCCCTTTTTCGGAGAGCTTACCGATCTTTTTCTCCATCTCGTCCTTTTTTCTTGCCACGACAGCCTCCCGGGGCTCATGCGCGCCTCCCTGGAGGTACTCGTCGATGCTCGCCGCACAGATCTTCCCGAAGACTATCGTGTCGAGAAGGGAGTTGCCCCCGAGCCTGTTCGCCCCGTGGACGCTCACGCATGCGCATTCACCGGCGGCATAAAAGCCCTTGACTTGCGTCTCACCCCTGGCGTTCGTGTCAATACCCCCCATGGAATAGTGCTGGCTCGGGACGATGGGGATCGGCTCATCGATGGGGTCGACGCCGGCGAAGTCTATGGACATTCGCCGTATCCCCGGGAGCCTCTCGAGGATCCTCTCCGCCCCGAGGTGCCTCAGGTCGAGGTGCACGTAAGGCCCGAGCTCGCTCTCGAATGCGTTGCCGGCCTCGATCTCTGTCTGGATGCTCCTCGATACGATGTCGCGGGGGGCGAGCTCCATTGCCTTCGGCACGTATCTCTCCATGAAGCGCTCACCCCTCTTGTCGAGGAGATAGGCGCCTTCCCCCCGGCAGGCCTCTGACATGAGGATGTTGGTGCCAAGGAGAGTGGTGGGATGAAACTGGACGAACTCCATGTCTTTCATCGGCACACCGGCTGCGTACGCCATTCCGATGCCGCTGCCGTTGTTGATGAGGGCATTGGTCGAGTGGAAGTATATCCGGCCATAGCCGCCGGTGGCAAAAAGCGTCGCCTTCGCAAGGATCGGTATGATTGTCCCCTGGACCTGATCGATGAGGACAACGCCGTGGCAGGTCCCTTCCTCTGTCGCAAGCGAGATCACGACGTACTCGTAGTAGACCTTCACTCCCCTCGCGACGGCCCTCTCGTAAAGCGTGTTGAGGAGCACGTGTCCGGACAGGTCGGCCGAATAGCAGGTCCTCGGGAAGCCTGCCCCGCCGAAGGGCCGCTGCGCGATCGTGCCGTCCGGGAACCGGCTGAAGGGACACCCCCAGTGCTCCATTTCGTAGACGACACTTATGGCCTCCCTGCACATAATCTCCACCGCGTCCTGGTCGGCGAGGTAGTCGCTCCCCTTGATCGTGTCGAAGGCGTGTCTTTCGATGCTGTCGTCCTTTCCGTCGGGGTTGTTGCAGAGAGCGGCGTTAATGCCCCCTTGGGCGGCGATGGAGTGGGACCTGACGGGATGCACCTTGGAGACGAGGACGACGTCGTATCTGTCGCAGAGGTCGACCGCTGCCCGTAAACCTGCCAGACCCCCTCCGACAATGAGTACGTCATGCTTGACCATGCTACCCTGCTTTTGCGTAAAGTAAGAGCAGGGCCGCCGAGATGACGCAGCCGAGCACGTTCGACAGCCAGAAGAGCCGTTTCTCTTTTTTGTAGCCGAGGTCGATGGCTAGCGTTCTCAACCCATACATGCTGTGGAAGGTAAAGAGCACCAAGATGAGGACATCGAGGACTGGATTTCTGTGAATGCCGAGCGCCCAGTCGGGCTTCTTATCCTTCGTGTAGAGGAAATAAGCCGAGAAGATCTTTAGGGCGAGAAGGAGTATGAGGATGAGGCCACTCGTCCGGTGAAAGAGCCATATGAACATACAGTTCCCTTGATACCATTCGGCCGGCAAATTTGTCAAGATGTTTCAGGTGCGGTTTCCAGGTCCCTGAGACCCCGAACGAGACGACGCCGCCTGCCGGTTCTCTGCCTGCTCATAGGGCCAACAAGGTCACCGAGCCTCACCTATCGACCCGGTACCTTTCCGTCGCCTCCCTGCTAAAGGTAAAACCGAGACCGGGTCTGTCAGGCAGAACGACCTTCCCGTCCTTCATCTCGATCTTTTGTTCGTAGAGGTCCCTGAACCAGTCTATCCTTTCCACCTAGGTGGCATTCTGGACAGCTGCGACCACATACATACTCTCTTCGGCAAAGATGTGGGGCGGTTCCGAAGGTCCATATGAAGCTCTCGCCCGTGATTCCTTTGTCGGTATCAAGGAAGATGAGCACGCACCCGAAGGACCTGACATCGGGGCTGACGATCCACGTCGTGCCGGGGAGATCGACGAGGATTGTTCTGAGACCGGTGATTTTCATCGTTAACTCGGTGTTGGGGCCTAGTGGTTTTTCGGCCAGGGCTTCAGGCCCGGGCGGTCGAGGTATTTCTCTGCTATCTCTTTCACCCTCGGATGATCCAACGCCGTCAAATGGCCGAGGTCGCGGGTCAGGTGGTCGCCGACCCGGCACGCGGCGGTATGGAGGTTACCCCTGTGAAGCCAG
>CAYZAF010000646.1:0-2985 GCA_964476435.1 uncultured Syntrophaceae bacterium | reverse complement strand
AGGATCGGCTGAAAGAGAGCCGTGGCCTTGCGGGGTTGCCTGCTACGCCCCACGGTTTCGACGACCCGGGCCTCGACCTTTTGGATGACCGATGCTCCGTGATCTGCCCGCTCCCTGTCTAGTTCTTTGCACGCTAGGGTGATACGGCCTGCCATGTCAATGGCGTCATGGTAGTTGAACAAGGCCTCAGGTATTTCGAGCAATTTGCACATTTGTCTGTGCGATGAGAGCACTTGGACGACATCCGTATCATTTTCTCCGACGAAGCCCTTCAACTTTGATACTTCTCCGTCCGCTTCCTCCACTGCTTTCTCGGCTTCGTCCTTGGTCCGGGCAACCACTTTCTCCAGCGCGGGGGCGCATGCCTCATGGAATTTCGCCAGATCTGGAGAAATGAGAGCCGCAGGGTAGTACTCCTTGTAGATGTGTATGAGCTTGACGAGGCGGCTCACCGCATCCGCTTCCCGCCTTCCCCGAAACAAGCGGATGATCAGCTCGAACAACGCCTCAGGGCAAACGGCCTCCGTGCGGAGGGCATCCTTCAGCTTCTCATCCGACTTCGATAGATCGGGGATGAACTCGTAGACGCGGGAGAGCAGGAGGAGGAGATAGGTTCTCTGCAGGTTCCCTATGGGTTGATTCAGGGCCTCGTTCAGGAAATCCACGGCCGTGACATAGCTCTCATTTTCTATCTTGACGAACGCGAGGCCGCAAGAGGTCCTGTAATCACTGAGGTTTTTCCGTCCGTACCGTCGCAGAAGCTCCTCTGCCTCTTCTATCCGGCTGGTCCTGATACAATCTCTGGCAAGCCACAGCATTCCCCCCTCGGGGAATCCCTCCACTTTTCTCTCCCTGGCCTTATGCCAGTCTGCTCTTTGGGATGCGTTCCACACGACGTCGAGAAAGCGGAGCTGGAAAACCCTCTTCAACTCATAGAAGCTCAAAGGAGCAAGGTAGGTGAGGCTCTGGTCTTCCTTTGAAACAGGCGGGGGGGTCACGGCCAGATCTTCTCCTGATTTGCCCAGATATTCTGAGAAGAGGCGGTTTATCTCATCCATCGACAGGTAGCCGAGCCTCTCAAGACCGCAGGCAGCATAAGTCAGTTGCTTCGAAGGGCACACTTTCGTGGGGTGTTTCCTGCTTCCGCAGTAAAAACAGGGGGCATGGCTGCCTGCTAGGAGAGATGCCCCGTGCACGAACCGCCCGGTGCCTCCCCCCACGCCTCGCGCCATCTCCGTGGTCAGCTGCCCCGGCGTGCAATCCGTCTCCGGGTGCCATGCCGCGTCGTAGAATGGCACCTGGCCGACCCTGGCACTCTCGCCCGCCCCCAATGGCCTGAATTCCACGGCGTTCAAGCCCTGGGTCCTGTCATACGTCTCTTGAGAGACGTAAACGTGGCCGGGTTTCGCCACCTCCGCCATCCTGGCGGCAAAAGCAGAGAGGTCCTTCTGGAGATCCTCTTCTTTCTGCGACTCCTCCCCGCAGTGAATGAAGATGCGGACATTGAGGGGAACTTTCTTGCCCCTGTTCTCTACTGCGCTTCTCTGGATCGAGATCGCCGCCTTGAGTGCCTCGGCCGCTTCGCTGAAGCATGCGATCACCAGATCGTCGCCCGTCTTGAGAATTCGGCCGCGCCGTTCCGTGATGGCCGAGAGGACAAGGCCTCGGGCCTCTCGAATGGTGCTTATCCCTGCCGCATATCCCGAATGGCCCGGCGCCTGCGATGCAGCTATGCGTGCCAGGAAAACGGCGAGCTTCTGAGCTTGCTGCTTGCCATCCGCCCCATCAGCTGGGGGTACTGGTTCGTCGGCAGTCCTGTCCGTCATAGGGAACGCCTCACCTTCATGTTATCGACTGTCTAACATGTTTCTTAAGGACAGCCTCCATAGGGTACGCGTCCTTGATTGGAACCTGGGAAAAAAGGTATAATGGGGGCGTGAGTAATGTGGCCCTCCTGTGGGATCTCGAGAATGTGAATCCCGGCTCTGACTCCCTCTTCCTCGAGGGGCTTACGGAGTTTGCGGAAGGGAAAGGGAGGATCGTCACGGCTAGGGCCTACGGCAACTGGACGAACGCGACCTTCTCGAAACTGGCCCCGTCCCTTACCCGACGGTATTTTTATCTCGTCCATATCCCCAAAGGGCGTAAGAATAGCTCCGACATGGTCTTGGTATCGGATACCCTCGAAATCCTTCGTATTCACGATCACATCGATACGTTCATCCTCGTCACCGGAGACAGCGATTTTCGGTTTCTCGTGCTCGCCCTGCGGAGGGCCGGCAAGGTCGTCCACATCGTGTGCAACACCCAGAACGCCTCGGAGGACCTCCTCGCCCTCGCGGACAGCTACGTGGACTACAGGGAGCTCCTGCCAGGCGGCAACGATGAGGAAGGCTCCGAGAAACTCCCGCAGGTTGCCGAGGACAAGGCCCGGGAGGCCAAGGGCACTGCCCAGCCCATGACCATCGAGGATTGGTTTCAGGTGCTCGCGGAGGCCGCGGACCTCATGCTGAAGAAGAAGATCAGCCCGGGAATCGGCTCGGTGAAGATCAGGATGAAGATGCTCAATCCGAATTTCAACGAGAAGAAGCTCAGCTTCTCCCATTGGAGTGATTTCGTCAGCGCCGCCGTGAAGGCGGGATTCGTCACCATCGAAGGGAAGGGGCCCGAATCGCTCGTCTACCCCGTTGCCCGAGTACTGAAAAGGGAGGGACCCCTACCCCATGCCCTGCAGATCCTCGTTGATGTGCTCGGTGAGCTTGACAAGGGGGGGCATCCGACCTACCACTCTTATCGAAATGTCAACTCAAAGCTCATCGAGAAAAAGATCTATTTCAACGCCCTGGGCTTCAATCAGTTCAAGGGGTTCATACAGGCAGCCGAGGCAAGGGGGCTTGTGCAATCCAAGGTCGAAGGCCTCAAGCACTCGGTGAGGCGCCTCGTCACTAACGACTTCGACAAGTCCTAGAGACACCCATTTTCGCT
>CAYZAF010000645.1:0-5105 GCA_964476435.1 uncultured Syntrophaceae bacterium | reverse complement strand
CGCATCGCTGAAGAGGTGCTGGGGTACCCGTCACGAGAAGACGAGCGTGTTGGTACCGGAAGGCAAGCCTCCGCACCTTCTCTGGTGCGGGGCTTCTCCATGATCCACGTGAGTGATTCCGAGGCACATACCGACGGTAGGGCGCTCTTGTTTGCGGAGCACCACACGGGGAAACGAGAGGGCGAAAACCCGCGGCCACCACCCTTACGGTGCCGCGGGTGGGTACGCAATCGGTGCGTGAGCGAGTCTTGCGTGTAGACGGGTCAGCGCCGGAGGCGGCAAGCGAATCGGAAGGAATAGCCTTCGGAAGCGGACGAGGGTTTGGGGATTGAGGGTAATCTTGCCTTTCAAACTGACCGATTTCTATGATTAGCAAGAAAGGGACGATCCCGAAGAAAAGAGGCTGCCGCTACGCAGAAGCGCTTAAGCGAATCGGAAGGAATAGCCTTCGAAGCGGACGAGGGTTTGGGGTTTCTTACTGGCCACGCTGCGAGAAGGGCGGTGGCACGACGTGGAACGACGTTGAGAGGGACTAAACAGAGTGCCGGTTTTGAACGCTCCAGTGAGGCCGGATGATGGTCGAGGTACACGGCGAATGAGGTTGGCCCGAAGGGTACGCCTAGCCTTATGGTATGAGTTATTCCTATCGTCGGTTTCTCTTCCTGTCCGCAGTGGCAGCCTTTCGAGCTGCGGCAGCCGCAGCCGCGACCCTTTGCCTCTCCACTTTTTCAGCTTCGAGGTCCGCCTGAAGCTCCGCGACGTTGCCTCTTAAGGCTTGGATCTGTTTTTGGGATCTGTCCACTGTTGCGACCAGCCCGATTACCTGCTGCTGGAGCGCCTTGACATCAACATCCTTGCGAGCTTTCAGGGCGGCAACTTCAGCGCGGAGGCCCATGATCTGCGAGAAGGCGGCTACGACGACGAAAAGGACGGCGAGAACGATAATGATCGGAAGGGCGAGGGGCTTCACCGCTGCCAGGAAAGCACGCAGCTCTCCCCCTGTCTTCCCGTTTTCAGAGGCGGCACCGAGGATCTCCTGGGTCCTCAGGTAATCTTCCACGCTCTTCAACTGGATCTTTTCCTTTTCAAAGCGGAACATCTCTTCTCTCCGTTGCAGCGTCGATGCCTAAAAGCTCAAAGAAAGGCGGGCATGGGGCCCACCTCTTTCGAGCCCTAGTCTATTCCTTGAAAACTGGGTTTTCAACACTTTTGTTGATAGGGAGCGCCCGCCGCGGGACGCCCCACAAGGATCACAGGGGAGCTCCATCTTTAGCGAACGGATGAATCGGGCAATCCAAAAAGAACATAGGGGTGCCTTCCCATGCCTCGACGTACGTCACGAAGGGAAGGCTATCTGAGGATATCGATATCTCCGTAATCCCCCGAGGCGCGGGAGGCAGTGTTGTCAGCGTCCGTGAGTATCGCAATACCCCGGGCCATGGGGTGCGCTTCCGCGTCCCCGAAGAGGCGCCGGTAATCGGCGAGGACATCGCGCCTTTCCACGACCCACTTTCCCAAAAGGGCTTCGCCGCTTTCGAGGACGATCATCTTCGTCCTTCCAGAGAAGGGTGAGTCGAGACACGTGCCCACGGGCAGAGTCGTGCTCCAGACGTACTTGACAGCCTTGACGAAGGGCCATCTGCCAAAGACGACATAGAGGCCCAGAACGCTGTCATTGGTTGCCTTCCTTCGCTCGTCGCCCTTGTCGGGAAGCACGAGGGCACGCCACTGCCATTCCAATACAGGCAGGTCCGCCAGCGACCATTCCCTCTCGTAGCCGATCTGTATTGCGGTTCCGCGCGCATCCGCGTGGAGAAACTTCTTGTCCCCTTCCGCCCTGATGGAATAAACGTCCCCCATGCTGCCGCCTCTTGAAGCCCATCCAGCGGGGGGTTTCCCTATCTCGCCGTCTGCGAAGGAGATACGGAGGCCCGTCTCCGCGAACGCCCCGGCGCACCAAGCGCCGCAGGAAAAGAGGGATAGCACGAGGCAGATTGCCCGTAAAAGGTCCGTTTCCTCCTCCTTAAGTTTCTTAGCCCTAAGGCCCGATGTCGGGCCTCCCTAGAATATAGCCGGACCGCAACAGATTTCACAGGGTATCCCCCGACACATGAGGCGAAAAAGACCCTCCCGAGCCGATAACGCGCGTGAGCTGCCCGGGGTATTTAACAGACAGGGAAAATATTGTAGAATCTCTCCGGCATGAACCGGCTTTTGGCGATAGCAGCGCTCATTCTCTTGCTTCTTCCGCTATGCACCTCCCAGGCAAGGGAACAAGAGTATTTGGTGACGAAGGTAATCGACGGCGATACGATCGTTTTGGAAAACGGCAGCGTCGTCCATTATGCGGGCGTCAACGCGCCCCAGCTTAAGGGGAAGGAAGGGGGAGGCGACTTCTTTGCGAAAGAGGCGGTCCGTGAGAACAAGAGCCTCGTGCTCTTGAAAAAGGTCCGTCTCGAGTTCGATGTGGAAAAGAAGGATCAGGAGGGAAGGCTCCTGGCCTATGTGTTCGTGAAAGACCTGTTTGTCAATGGGGAGCTTATTCGGCTCGGCTATGCCCGCGCAGCCGTTGAACCGCCCAACGTGAAGTATAGAGACGTGTTCGCAAAGTACGAGAAGGAGGCCTCGGCGAGATACGCGGGTCTTTGGCAGGAGGGCAAAGAGGAGTCCGAGCCGTACTACGTAGGGAATAAGCGCTCTTACGTTTTTCATAAGCCTTCGTGCCCAATGGTGGCCAAGATTCCCGAGAAGAACAAGATTATTTTCAGGACCAGGGCTGACCCTATACGCATAGGGTACGTTCCTTGTAAGAAATGCAAGCCCTAGAGACAAGCTCTAATATGCCTTGCCCAGGCGGTCTATGAGCCGAGAATACCTCGATTACTGGGGTCTGAACAAGGAGCCCTTTCATCTGGCGCCGGACAATGAGATGCTCTATCTCGGCGGACAATACTATGAGTGCTTCGAGCGCCTCCTCTACGCGGTGAACACGAACAAGGGAGGCGCCCTTCTCGTATCGGAGGAGGCGGGCCTCGGGAAGACGACGATCCTCCTTAAGCTCGTCGCGGAGATGGAGTGGAACTACGGAAAGAACTTCAGCCACGCCTTTATCGATCACCCCACCCTCACCATAGCCCAGTTGATGTCTCAGATCAGCGCGAGTCTCCTTCTGTCCGAGCCCAAGGGCGACAAGTTCCTCAACCTTTCGAGGATCAAGGAGCGGTTGATAGAGCTCAAGGAGGCAGGGGGCAAGGCGATCGTCATCGTGGATGAAGCACACACCCTGTGCAATAGGCCTGAGGTGCTGCAAGACCTGAGGATGCTCCTTAATCTGACGCACGAGAAGGAGTACCTCTTCACCATGATCCTCTCAGGCCAAAAAGCCCTTTGGGAAGAGATGAAACGGATACCGGAGTTCTGGCAGAGGCTGCCGGTGAAGTACTATCTCCTCCCCTTGAGGCTGGAAGAAACGCGGAACCTCGTTAACCACAGGCTGAGTAAGGCGGGGTGCGATGAGGACCGCGAGATATTTACGGCGGAGTCTTTCGAGATCATCCAGCGCTTCGCCCATGGTCTCCCCCGCACCATTGTCGCCCTCTGCGATCTCTGCCTTCTCGTGGGGTCGGCTTATCAGGCGAGGAGGATCGGATACAAAGAGGTCTCCAAGGCCATCAATGCAATGTCGGGAAAGGGCGAGGTGGAGGACATTGCCGTCGGGGGAGCCCCGGCGAGGCAGGAGGAGCCATCATTCCTGCGGAGCCTTCTGAACAGGTTCAAGGGACGGAACTAGAAAGACAATCGACGTAACGTACCTTCCTTGAGAGGCGGGTCTAGCCGCTCCTGAGTACCCTCTTGTCCCCGGACCGTATGGTCAGTTTTATCTCATCGAGGTACTCGAGAAGGGGTATGATGTACTTCCTCGACAAGCCGGTCACTGCCTTGAAATCGGTAGGGAGCATCTCTTTCCTCTGGGTCAGGTGTTCCCTCACCAGCCTCTTTAGCTCCTCCACGTGCCTAGCTGCCAGGTACATGTCAGCCTTCACTTTGACCACCTTGCCCTCGTACACCAGTTTCTCCAGGATGTCCTTCAGGCTGGGCTCCTTGATGCGCAATTCGTCGGCCAGCTCTTGGCTCGTCGGCGGCATGAGGCCCCGGGCGTCGAGGATGCGCGCGACCTGGCCCTCCAGTCTCTCGACGGATTCGTCCGACTTGCCGGCGGCCGTGGGCAGCCTCACACGGTCTTTCTCTATCTCTGCCTCGCCTTCCTTTACCACGTCTTCAAGGGCTGTCTGAAAGACCAGGGGATCGACTTCCGGGAGCCTTGTCCTCAGCTCTTCCCGTGAAATCCCTATCTTCAGGGGGTTCTTTTCATGAAACTGGGAGAGCAGCCCCTTGAGCGTCTCTTTGTAGGCCCGGATGCGGCCTGCGGGAACTACTGTCTTGCCCATGACCCTGACGCTTCCTTGAGCCGAAAGGTCAGCCACGATTCTATCGGCAACGTCTTCGTCGGCCCCTAAGAGGACTGCGAGGCGCTGCCTGGTAGAGCCCCTGAATCCTGACTTCTCCAGGTGGTATTCCGCCTTCTCCCTCATGCTTCCCTCGCGCAAGAGGTGGTGAATGCCTTCGAGCCCTTCGGAGAGCCTCTTATGTTTTCCCGGGGCGATGTCGAGGACCGTGCCCCCGCCGAGGGTTTGTATCGCGTACGATCCCCGGAGGATGAACCGGTCGCCGGGCAGCACTACGATGGGTTCCGCGAAAGCGAACTGAACGAAGGCCTCGTCCCCGGGCTCGAGGCTGGACCGGTCGAGAAGGATGAGCCTCGCCTCCACTTGGGTCGTGGCAATGTGAAAGCGAAGAATGCTGTTGTTCTTGAGGGGCTTGAAGGGGAGCTTCAGATACCTCAAGGTAGCGTCGACGCGGCTCGTGAGGAGCAGGTTTTCGGGCCTCCCGATGATGGTCCCCCTCTCTATCTCCTGTTTCTCCACCCCCTGCAGATTGAGGGCTACCCTCTGTCCAGCCCCTGCTTCCTTCACGTCTTCATGGTACGCCTGGGCGTTCCTTACCCGGACCCGCTTGTCCGTCGGATAGATCTGGATCTCGTCGCC
>CAYZAF010000644.1:0-2906 GCA_964476435.1 uncultured Syntrophaceae bacterium | reverse complement strand
GTCTCGAACCCTTCCACCCCGTCGTTCTCTTCGGCAAGCCGGAGGAGCTTCCCTCTGTCTTCCTGATCCACGTACAACTGCTTTCCTTCGTCATTGAGGGCGGCGATCAGCTCCGCGGGGGAGCCGTAGCCGAGCATCCGGGCGGACGCGGGGTTGAGGTCGATTACCTTTCCGGAAGGAGTGCACCGGAAGATGCCGACCTTATATTCCCTGCTGAGCTGTAGAACCGAAGCCGAAGGAGTCGCACGTCCCTCTTTCATATTGCCCTCATCTAGGTGCCGGATGCGCGCTTCATCCGCAACTATTCGAGGCCCCTGCCCCTTTGCGCTACCCCAGTACAGTTATCACCATTTACGCACGAGATTGCAACTAAAATCTCTTAAGCTCCCGGTCATTTAGCCTTTGACTTAGCCTTTCGGAAATGATATGGTCCACGTGGGTTTTATGTGATCGTATCGCCATTTTCCCCTTACCCTTCGCCTTGCTTTGTCGGAAGGACGCAATTGCCGGCAACGAAGGGCGCGAGGATATGCCCGTGGGACGTACAAGGAGGAGATCATGGAGCTTAGGCCGGCGTGCTTGGAAAAGGTTACCTGGCTCCTCGAGAAGGGCGTGCGGATACCCAACCCTCTTTCGATAGATATTGGCGACGATGTCTCCGTCGATCGGATTTCCCCACAGGGGGTCATCATCTATCCCGGGTGCCGAATCTACGGGGAAAAGACGATCATCTCAGCCGGCGCCCGGATAGGGTACGAGGGACCGGTCACTATTGAGAACTGCCAGGTCGGGCAAAACGTGGAGCTTAAGGGGGGCTTTTTCAGCCGATCCGTATTCCTGAAAGGATCGAGCATGGGCTTGGGTGCCCAGGTGCGGGAGGCATGCATTCTAGAGGAAGAGGCGAGCGGAGCCCATTGCGTGGGGCTGAAACAGACTATTCTCTTCCCCTTCGTTACCCTGGGGAGCCTCATCAATTTCTGCGACTGCCTCATGGCCGGGGGCACAAGCAGACGGAACCACAGCGAGGTGGGAAGCTCGTACATCCACTTCAATTTCACGCCCGAGGGCGACAAGACGACGCCTTCCCTCATCGGCGATGTCCCCAGGGGGGTGATGCTCAGGGAGGCGCCCATCTTTCTCGGGGGGCAGGGGGGCATGGTGGGGCCTCTGAGAATGGGCTTCGGCAACGTTGTGGGCGCCGGCTCCATCCTGCGGAAAGACTATCCGGAGGAGCATAAGCTCATCCTGGGAAAAGCCCATGCCGGAGGCGTATGGGGCTTCGTGCCCGGGGTATATGGGGGTCTGACGCACGTCGTGGAGAACAACATCGCCTATCTGGCCAACCTCGTCGCCCTGGAGCTGTGGTACCGATGGGTGCGAAAGGGATTCTTAGACAAAGAGGAATTCGGCGCAGCTGTGTGGGAGGGCCTCTTGGAAACGCTGGCCCTCGCAAAGGAAGAACGGGTCAAGAGACTGAAGGCCATGGCGGAGAAGGCCGTTGCCTCGGGCGCTCGTGCTGATGAGCGCCATCGCGCGGCGAGGATCGAGCTCTCCGAGCAGATTGGGTCCATCGAGGGCCTCTGCAATCCCGAAACAGGAGACGCCCTGGCGGAAGAGTATCGAGAAGCATTCCTTGCCGACCTTGCCGGGGTGTCCCCGGCCAGGAGCGGAGACTATATTGGATGCATACAGGACCTTTCGTCGGATGCCTGCAACAAGGGCGTGAGGTGGCTTCAACGGGTGGTCTCATCGCTCTGCAGGAAAGCATCGGAATCGATGCCGGCCCTTGGGCTTTTCAGGCATTGACGCAGAAGTTTCAGGAGGAGAAGCATGGGCAGACTGTTTGGGACGGACGGGATCAGGGGCGAGGCAAACCGATACCCCATGAACTCGCAGATTGCCTTCGGCGTCGGACAGGCCGTCGCCTACCTGTTCAAGAGAGGCAGCCACCGTGCAAAGATCATCATAGGGAAAGACACGCGCATTTCCGGGTATATGCTCGAAGGCTCCCTGGAGGCGGGCGTCACCTCCATGGGCGGGAATCCCTACCTCGTGGGAGTGCTGCCCACGCCCGGCATAGCCTTCATCACGCAGAGCATGCGGGCCGATGCCGGCATCGTGATCTCCGCCTCCCACAACCCTTACGAAGATAACGGGATCAAGGTCTTCAATGCCGCCGGCTCGAAGCTCTCCGACGAGCAGGAGGAAGCCATAGAAGACCTTATCCTCAACGATAAGCTCACGAGCCTCCTGCCGCCGCCCAGGGAGATGGGCCAGGCATTTCGCATTGAAGACGTGCAGGGCAGGTATATCGTTTTCCTCAAGAATACGTTTGCCCGAGAGCTCTCCATGGAGGGTATGAAGATCGTGCTGGACGTGGCCAACGGCGCCACCTACAAGGTTGCCCCCGATGCATTCGTTGAGTTGGGCGCGGACGTGGAGGTGATCCACAACACGCCCAACGGTCTCAATATCAACGACAAGTGCGGCTCCCAGCATATCGACGACCTGAGGAAGAGGGTGGTGGAGAAAGGGGCTTCCATAGGCCTTGCCTTTGACGGTGACGGGGACAGGCTCATTGCAGTCGATGAAAAGGGAAACGGGATAACGGGAGACCAGGTTCTCCTCATCTGTGCCCTCGCGCTCAAGGAACAGGGCAGACTGAAGAACAATCTCATCGTCAGCACGGTAATGAGCAACCTGGGCTTGAGGCTCGCGTGCAAGCAATACGGATTCAGGCACCACGCCTCGAAGGTGGGAGACCGGTACGTGCTCGAGGACATGCTCAGGCTGGGGGCAGTGGTCGGCGGAGAGGAATCGGGCCACCTGCTCTTCCTCGACCATCATTCCACAGGCGACGGCATCGTGACGGCCATGCAGCTGATCGCCGCCATGGTGAGATCGGG
>CAYZAF010000643.1:0-6523 GCA_964476435.1 uncultured Syntrophaceae bacterium | reverse complement strand
CTGCTCTCGTCCATGATCATCCCGTAGAGGCGCTCCACGAAGTCCGGGCGCGCGGTATGGTGCGAGAAGCTGCGCACATGCTCTATCACTTCACGCTCCCTACCCGGCTCGAGGACATCCTTTTTCAGTCTTTTCAGGCGCAGGGCGTGCTCCATGCGCCTGCTCAGGAGCTTCACGATCTCGTAGTCTATCGCGTCTATGGCGCTTCTTATCTTCTCCTTGTCCATCCATTACCTCTGTATGCGTGATATTCTCTGCTCAAGGAGCATCAGGTCCGCGATGACGACTGCCGTCGCAGCCTCGACGATGACGGGCACACGAAGGGCAAAGCAGGCGTCATGGCGGCCCGAGAGGGAAAGCTCGCGGAGCTGTCCCGTCTCCACGTCGATGTAGGCTTGCGGCTTAGAGATGCTCGCCGTCGGCCTGACCGCGACCCTGAATGAGAGGCTGTTGCCGTTCGTTAAGCCACCGTTGATGCCGCCCGCGTTGTTCGTCGCCGTCTCCCCCGTAGGCCGCTCGATAATGTCGTTGTACTCGCTCCCCCGCATTCTGCTTCCGGCAAAACCGGCGCCGAACTCGATGCCCTTGATGCCCGGTATGGAGAAGACGAGATGGCTGAGGAGCGATTCCGCCGAATCGAAGAAAGGCTCTCCCAGGCCTGCCGGCAGGCCGTCTGCCCTGCACTCGATGACGCCGCCCACCGAATCGCCCTCCCGGACTGCGGCTGCTACCGCTCCTTCTATATCGGTCGAGCCGCCCGCCGCGACGAGCGCGGCCGCGACGGAGACGGGGTGGATCAACCTTTTGGCGACGACGCCCGCCGCGACAAGAGGGGCCGTCAGCCTCCCGGAAAAAGCGCCACCTCCCCTGTAATCATTGAAGCCGCCGAACTTCGCTGAGGCGGCAAGATCCGCCTGGCCAGGCCTCGGGTATCTCGCCTGCTCGTAAGGTTTAGAGTCCGCGTCCCTGTTCTCAAAAAGGACTAGAATGGGGGCGCCCGTGGTCCTGCCTTTGAAGAGACCCGACATGAGCCGGGGTACGTCGTCTTCCCTTCGGGCCGTCGTCCCCGGCCTTCCGGCCTTCCGGCGGTCGAGGTCGAAAGCGAAATCGGCCTCGCTGACGGGCACGCCGGCAGGACAGCCGTCGATGAGGATGCCCACGCACACTCCGTGCGATTCGCCAAGGATCTCTATCCTGAAAAGCCTTCCGAAAGAGTTCACGTTCCCGCTCCCAGGGCGGAAAGGTCCGCGAAAAAGGCGGGATACGACTTGGAGACGCAAGCAGAGCCGGATATGGCTACACTCTCGTTTGCCCGCAGGGCTGCGACCGCGCACGCCATGGCGATCCTGTGGTCGTTGTGGGAATCTACTGAGGCCCCTGAAAGGCGACCCCCCCTTACCTCCATCGTGTCGCGGTCGATCCTGACGTCTACGCCAAGCCGTCCGAATTCCACGCAGAGGGCGGCCGCCCGGTCGCTCTCCTTGTGGGTCAGCCGCCCGACGCCGTGTATGACGCTCTTTCCACGACAGCAGCTGGCCAGCGCGACGAGGGGAGGGAAGAGGTCGGGGCAGGATGCGGCGTCGAACACGAAGGGCCTTAAATCCCGCGCCTCGACCGTGACGGAAAGCATTCGCGTCTCCACTCGGGCGCCCGCATCGGAGAGCGCATCGAGAATGGCGCGGTCCGCTTGCACTGACGCGCAGTCGAGGCCCTCCACGGTGACGCTCCCCGCGATGGCGCCTGCAACAAGGAGAAAGGAGGCGCCCGACCAGTCGCCTTCGACCCGCAGACGGCACGGGCGGTATGTCTGGCCCCCCTCGATGGAGAATGTCTTCAATTCCCGGTCGTGTCCGATGCTTATCCCGAAACGGCCAAGCAGGTCGACGGTCGTGCGCACGTAAGGGGCGCTTTGAAGGCCCGAAACGGCTAGGATGGAAGGTCCCTCGCAAAGGGGGAGGGCCATAAGAAGGCCGCTCAGAAACTGGGAGCTTAACGACGCGTCGATAAGGGCGGTCCCGCCTCTCATCGGCCCTTCCACGACGACGGGCGGAAAGCCGTTCTTTGTTGTGCCCAATGCGCTGAAGCGTGCGAGCGCGTCGATCATCCCCATGGGTCTCGACCAGAGCGATCCTGAGGCGGTAAGCGTTGTCTTCCGGGCGGCAAGGGCGGCGATGGGGGCGAACATGCGCATGGCGAGGCCCGATTCGCGGCAGTCGAGGACGCCTTTGCAGTCCAGGCCGCTCCTGCCCACGCCGTTAACGAACAGCGCGTCGCTCTTTCTTTCCACCCGTGCGCCGAGGGCTTCTATGATGCCTGCAACAGCCAGGCTGTCGTCGCAGGCAGAGGGCCGATCTATCTCGGAGACGCCCAAGGCCAGAAGGGATGCGGCAAGCGCCCTGCCCGTCATGCTCTTCGAAGGCGGGGCTTTGACGGTCCCCTTAATCGTTGAAGGCGAAATTAACCTCATCCCAGATCCTTTCGGCGCATTTGTCCGGTCCTTTCCCTTCTGTGCTGATGCCGAGATCGGCGCAAGCCGCGTAGCCGGAAAGGCGCCGGTTCAAAAGGTCGCCGGCCGCTTCCACGCCGGCCCCGTCGAGAAGCGGCCTTCCCGTTTGCCCTCGTGCCCTTTCCATGACGGTCATAAGGCCTGCCCAGAGCCATACGGAGATGCAGTTGTTCCGCAGGGTCCGGTAATTCGACCGCCTTTCCAGGGCCCCTCCTCCACAGGCGAAGATTGTCCGCGTCGCCAGTCTGATCCCGTCGATCTCTTCCTGCTCCATCCTTCTGAACGCCTCCTCGCCCTTTCCGGCGAATATTTCGGCTATGGAGGCACCCGTCTTCCTTTCTATCTCCCCGTCGATATCGATGAAAGAAAGGCCGCTCCTCTTCGCCAGTTCCTCGCCCACCGCCGATTTTCCGGAGGCCGGAAAGCCTATGAGGGCAATGTTCCTCCGCCCGTCGCGCCGTGTCTTCCAAAGGGCATTCCTCATGAGCGTCAGGGGGGCGGGTCTTTTCAAAAAGAGACCGAAAGCAGGCGCCGCCTGGCCGAGCAGCCATTCCCTGCCGTCGATGACTGTGCAGCCTCTTTTGGCCGCGTCGACGGATAGGACGGTGGGGCGGCCATAGACAGCATCGAGAACGAAAAGGTGAGGATCGAGGAGCGCAGGGGCGACGACCCTTTCTCCCGAGGAGACGGCGGAGACGAGAAGGCCCGCACCCGCCATGGCACGGCTAAGGCCGTCGAGGGAGGCAGCCTCGCACCCGATCCTCGCGGCCGCATCCCGGGCCCTCTCGAGGGTGCGGTTTGCGATCACCACACGGGCGCCTGCCCGAACGAGCGCCAAGGCCGCAGCCCTTCCTGCCCCGCCTGCGCCCAGGACAACGGCCTTTTTCCCGAAAGGGCCGAACCCGGCAGCATCGAGGGCAGCCGCGACGCCTGCAAGGTCCGTATTGAAGCCGATAAAGCCGCCCGGTCCCCTGACTATTGTGTTGACCGCGCCTGCATCTTGCGCGTCTCCGTCGATCCCGTCCAGGTGGTCCATGATCTCTGTCTTGAAGGGGGCCGTGATGTTCAGCCCCTCGATGCCTGCATCCCTCGCGGTAGTCATTATCTCGGCGGCGGACGAAGCGGCGAGGCGGACGTACGTCGCGTTCAGGGCAAGCTCCCTGAAGGCGGAATTGAACATGACGGGGCTCCTGCTTCCGAAGATAGGGTTCCCTGCCACTCCGTAAATGGCGGTCACGGCAGACCTGCCTTGCGGGGCGCGACAACACGGAAAATCTCTTTCAGCGTCTCGTGGTCGATCTGGCCGTCCGCAGTCTGTCTCCCTTTCGGGAGGGACGCAAAGGTGAAAGGGCTCCCCGAAAGGGGCGCTGCGACGCGGGTCACCCTCCCTGCCTCCCCCATGCCGACGACGACTATCTTTTTCGAGCCGTCGAGGAGGCGGAGGAGGCGGCTATTGTCCGCCTCGTCCCTGACCATGCACGCGATCTTTACGATGTCCGCACCCATCCTGAAGGACGCCCGAATGACCTTCTCCAGCACTTTGCGCTCGGGTGTCTTCCCGTAGTCGTGGAAAGAGACGATAATGGAGCAGCCTGCGTCTCTCGCCCGGGCCACGATCTCCTTCCTGTAGGAGGGAGGCGCGTCGAACTCGATATCGACATAGGCTGCGCCCGATTCTATCGCGGCCACAAGGAGCGACCTGCGACGGGCCTCACCGAGTCTTCCCGGCCTGCACGTTGCAATGAGGTTTGCATGGCCGGAAAAGAGCTTACGGACCTCCTTCAGGGCAAGACCCGCCATGTCGAGGCGTATCTCGGCAAAGGGGATACCCTTCAATGCGGCGAGACAGGCATCGAGTCCCCTTTCAGCGAGGCTGACGCAAATCATCGATCACCCCCTTAAGACTGTCCTGCGTGACAGGCACGGTCCTTGCCTTTCCGATCCTGTCGAGGAGGACGATATGGATCTTTTCACCCTCTCTTTTCTTGTCCTTCCCGATGGCGTCGAGCACAGGGCCCGTTTCTATCCCGTATCTTACGGGAAGGCCGAAGGCCGAAAGGAGCTCCTCGATCCTCCTTACGTCCTTCTCTTCCATAAGGCCCATCGCCTCCGATAGCCTCGACGCAGCGACGATCCCGAGGCTGATGGCGCGTCCATGGCTTAAACCGTGGACCTTTTCAATGGCGTGGCCCACGGTATGGCCGAAATTGAGCTTCCTCCTCTCGCCGGACTCGCGCTCGTCCGCAGAGACGATCGCCACCTTTATCGCGAGCGCGTCATAGACTATCCTGCTTATCACCCTCCGGTTGAGGCGAAGCGCATCCTGCCTTTTCTCTTCAAGGAAGGTAAAGAACCTTCCGTCCGCTATGGCCGCCTCCTTTATGGCCTCCGCGAAGCCGTTTTTCAGCTCTTCTTCCGGAAGGGTGGCCAGTAGGTCGTGGTCGCAGAGCACGAAGGCTGGCTGTGTGAACGTCCCGATCAGGTTCTTGTAGCGGTCCAGGTTGACGCCGTTCTTGCCTCCGACGGCCGCATCGACCTGGGCGAGAAGGGTCGTAGGGACAAAGCCGAACTGAAGGCCTCGAAGGTATGTCGAGGCGGCGAAGCCTGTCACGTCGCAGACGATCCCACCGCCGAAGCCGACGAGACAGAAAGAGCGGTCTACGCCGAGGCCGAGCAAAGACCTGTAGATGCCTTCAACGGTTTCGAGGTTCTTCGACGTCTCTCCCGCGCCTATCTCGATCACGGGCCATCCGGAAAGACGCTCTCCGTAGAGGGCCTTCACGACCCGGTCTGTGACGATGATTGTGCGTGCCTCGTCGCAGTACCGGTTCAGGCGGGAGAGCGATTCGCCGACGGCGATGACGGACGAGGCCGAAGCCCCTTCGAGCCGGATGCCCCTCATGAGCTGACCGCCATGAACCGGTGCAGGTCCCTGACCTTCCCCATCATGTCGGCGAACTGCGCGGGCGTGAGCGTCTGCTCCCTGTCGCAGAGCGCCTCTTCGGGACAAACGTCCACCTCGACGATGATACCGTCCGCGCCCGCAGCTACGGCGGCCAGGCTGAGGGCGGGTATGAGGGAGGCCCGGCCCGTCGCGTGGGAGGGATCGACGATGATCGGCAGGTGGGAGAGCTCCTTTATCACGGGCACGGAGCTCAGGTCGAGGGTATTGCGTGTATATTTCTCGAAGGTCCGTATACCCCTCTCGCAGAGTATGACCTGCCGGTTACCCTCGTTGAGTATGTACTCAGCGCAATTGAGCCATTCTTCTATTGTAGAGTTCATGCCTCTCTTCAGCAGGACAGGCCTCTGCGACCTCCCCACCTCCTTGAGGAGAGAAAAATTCTGCATGTTCCGTGCGCCGATCTGGAGCACGTCCGCGTACTCGCTCACCCAGAAGACGTCCCTTGAGTCGATCACCTCCGTGACCACGGGCAGACCCGTCTCAGCCTTGGCCTTCTTCAATATCTGAAGGCCCTTAAGGCCTAAGCCCTGGAATGCGTAAGGTGAGCTCCGGGGCTTAAAGGCACCTCCTCGAAGGGCATGGGCGCCCGCCTTTTTGACTGCGACCGCCGTCTCTATCGTCTGTTTCTCGCTCTCGACGGTGCAAGGACCCGCTATCACGGTAAACCCCTCGCCGACCCTGACCGAATCGACGGGGATGACCGTCCTTCCACACTCCTTTGCTGTCGCAAGCCTGAGATTGGTCATCTCTCTCCTCCCTTTCCTCGTTTGCTTCGCAAAGCGCACGAGAAAAACAAAAGGCCATGGGTTTTCCCATGGCCTTCAAAAAGAAAGGGGCCATGGGTTTGCACCCATGGCCCCTTTTAGCCTACCGGACTAAAGACACCGTGGGCGCCTGTTCCTGTACCAAAAGTAATAATAGCCGGGGATGTAATTCAGCCCTTCCATGATGATTGAGTATAGCAGCATCAGTCCGCTCTTGTCAAGGAGATTTGAGCTGCCTAACCGCTGGGCATGAAAGCCCTTTCAGCGGTCAAGAGGGACCCGTCCGGC
>CAYZAF010000642.1:0-1997 GCA_964476435.1 uncultured Syntrophaceae bacterium | reverse complement strand
AGGCGGAATGGTGATGACGAGCGGGGTAATCCTGTAGAAGAGGTCCTCCCTGAACCTGCCATTCTGGACCTCGTCGGCCAGGTCCTTGCTCGTGGCGGCAATGATCCTGCACCTGGCAAGGAGGGTGCGGTGGCTCCCCACGGGACGGAACTCGCCGTTCTGGAGCACCCTGAGGAGGTGGGGCTGGAACGAGAGGGGGAGGTCCCCGATCTCATCGAGAAAAAGGGTGCCCTCCTTGGCGGCCTCGAAGAGGCCCATCTTGTCGCTGATCGCCCCGGTGAAGGACCCCTTCTGGTGGCCGAAGAGCTCCGATTCGATGAGGGTCTCCACGTAGCCGGCGCAGTTCGACGTGACAAAGGGGTCTGACGCGTTGCTGCTCAGCGAATGAAGGGCCCGAGCGACCACCTCCTTGCCGGTCCCCGTTTCACCCGTTATGGTAACGGTCTTGTAGTAGGGCGCAATGCGCTTGATAAAGGAGATGATGTCGAGCACCTTCGGGTTTCTGCCCACTATGCCGGCGAACGTGTACTTCTGGTCGAGCTGCTCTTCGAGGACCGCCATCTCGCTCCGTACCGCGCACATCTCATTGACATCGCCGACGATGCCGACGAACCTCTCGACATCGATAGGCGTGCTGAGGAACGCGAAGGCCCCGTTCTTGATCGCCTCGACCCCGTCGTCTCCTTTGGGCCCCACGATCACCACCTCTGCCCTGGGGTCAGCCGCCTTGATGTCGGGAAGCAGGTCGGCTATGTCCTCCGCGAGGATGAGATGATAATTGCCGTGCTTCACGAGACCCAGGAGGGTCTCCCTGCCGTCCGCCTGTTCCACCTCGTGGCCCTCGAGGGCATGGAGGATTTGCTCAGGGGCATTTTTCAGAGCTATGAGAATCTTGAGCATCGGTAGCCTTAAGTCCGGTAATTATTGTATCAGAGAAAATCGCTTAATCAAGGACAAAAAATTGCGACTCCTTCGTGGACGGGTATCGGACCCTCCCGCCGCCCTGCCTTTGAGTCTTCTTTCTTGGATGCCCAAAAGGCGAAATGAAGAGGGAGGAGCCTTCCTTATTTATGTAAAGGGGGCCGCACCCGTGATGGTGAAGCTCCCCGCCCACGGGGCTTGCGCTTCCCGGAAAGGAATAAAGCCCAATTCATGGCGCTCCTCGACCCCGCAAGGCGGGGCTTGCGAAAGCGCTCCCGGTCAACGAGCGGCGTCTAATCGAGGCTTGACAAAGATTCCCGTATCGGTTAACCTATGGCCTACACGCGGGCCCATAGCTCAGTTGGTAGAGCCACCGGCTCATAACCGGTAGGCCCCTGGTTCGAGGCCAGGTGGGCCCAATGAGAGAACCGCGAATGATAGGACGCGCGAGTATATAGGACGAACAAAGGGGGTGAGCACCAGATGCCACCCCCTTTAAATTTGAAGGAGGGATCACATTGATCGAAGAATTGGAAACCCTCTGTGAGGTGCAGAAAATAGATACGAGAATCATCGAGAACGAGAAGAAAAGGGCAGTGGCTCCTCAGAAAATTGAGGAGATGGAGAAGGAAGTCAAGGAGAAGAAAGAGAAGCTCTCGACGCAGAAAGAGATCATCGACGAGCTGGAGAAAGAGAGGCGGGGCAAGGAGCAGGAGTTGGAGCAGGAGAAGGCGCAGATCAAGAAGACGGAGACGAAGCTCGCCGAGGTGAAGACAAACAAAGAGTATCAGGCGATGCTGAAGGAGATCGAAGCTGCGCGGGCGGCCAACGACAAGACAGAGGAAGAGATTATCCTGCTTTTGGAGAGGATCGAGGACCTGAAGAAAGATTATCAAAGTGGCCTCAAGGAGTCGACCAAACGGGAGAAAGAAGTGTCGGAGGGGGTCAAGGAGCTGGAAAAGGAGATAAAGACCGTCGACGGCGCGGTACGGGCGTTGCGCGAAGAGCGGGAGAGACTTCTCGCCAGCGTCAAAGCGGATCTTAAAGCGAGGTACAATATGCTGATCGAAAAGCGG
>CAYZAF010000641.1:0-2914 GCA_964476435.1 uncultured Syntrophaceae bacterium | reverse complement strand
CGCATCGCCGGAAGCGCTCACGGTACCCGTTCACGGAAAGACGAGCGGGGACACGATTGGTGCGCAAGCCCCGAGCCGGAAAGGCGAGGGGCTTCTCCATGGTCCACGCGCCTGATTCCGAGGCATTGGTCCTTGGTAGGGCGCTCTTGTTTGCGGAGTACCACACAGCTCGATCATAAAGCATCTCTTCGCAATCGGTGCGTGAGCGAGTCTGGAGTGGAAACGGGTCAGCTCAGGAGGCGGAAGCGTAATCGGAAGGAATAGCCCTCCAAACGGACGGGTGCTCTTGGGTTTTCGGAATAGTAATCCCAGAACGAACGGTTGCCATAGATCGGTCGGACCGGATTGCGTGCTCATGCTGCTTTTTCTTGTTCTCACGACTTTGCCTCCTGAGCTATAATCCTCCTAAAGGCAGACATTGCTCGAGTGAGAGGCTTGTCTTCCGACGCGGACAGCTGTCTCGCTTATCCCACAGGTGAGGTGATTCCATGGCGATCGATCCCAGCAATGCCGGAGAAAAGCCCTCTTCCACGGTCAGCACCGCTAACCCGCCTCCAGGGCTGTGGCCGCAAGGATCGTATCCCCCGCGGCAGGGCAACGAGGTCGAGATTCTCATTGACGGCCAGGCAGCCTACGCGCAGATCTCGTCGGCTTTCCACAAGGCCGCGAAATTCATCTACCTGACGATCTCTTTTGGCGATGAGGATTTCTTATTGGTTCCGGAAAACAACGAAACCATGTTCGACATCTTGAGGTCCCGCGAAAAGGCAGGAGTCGATGTGCGCATGGTCGTGTGGCAGCCCGCACTCCACACTCCTGACACGATCCCCGACCCCTCTCCAGCTCAGATTATCGGGGTGAACGGCCGAGCCGGGAGCATTCAGGCCCGCTGGGACAAGGCGAAGGGCTACAAGGGGCTTTACAGCTCGCCCCACGGGCTCTTCAAAGAAGTGCCCGTGGACTTCCCCGACATATTGGGATGCCATCATCAGAAGACGTATCTGATGGACGATGGGGAAGGCAAAGCGGTGGCATTTGTGGGCGGCATTAATCCTGTCCAGGCTTACTGGGATACCCCTGTCCATGATTCCCTCGATCCGCGGCGCGTGGCTCAAGGGGAAGATTTGCTCAAGAGTCTCGAAAAGACGCCCCCCCTCCACGATATCTTTTACAGGATCAGGGGACCGGCTGTGGCCGATGTCATGGCAAATTTCGTCGAAAGGTTCAACGGCGCCAGCATCCCCCATAGGGAGGCAACCTCGGATGTTGTGGCGCCGTTCACTGCGGATGACCTTCCGCGGATGGCCGACGGCATGGAGGTTCAGGTGCTGCGTACCATTGCCCCGCATACGTACAGGACAACGGAAGCCGGCGAGAAGAGCATCAGGGACCTCTACCTCAACGCGCTGGGCGCTGCCGGGGCGGGATGCTTGGTGTATATCGAGAACCAGTATTTCTTCGACAACGGCGTCATTGCCGAGATCCACGCAGCGGCCGAACGGGGCGCCAAGATTATTGCGGTCCTGACGTCGAGCCCTGATGAAGGGACGTTTGCCGGGTATGCGGAGACGATACTGGAGAAGATCTCTGGCTATCAAACGGCGTCCCAACAAGTTGCCGGACACGCCAATGTGGCCCTTCTCACCTTGGGCAACAGCAGGCCAGATCCAAGGGCACCGGGCAAGGTGATCTACAGCGAAACCTACATCCACTCAAAGAACATGGCCGTCATCGGTCCTGCCATGACCGTGATGTCGGGCGGATCGGGAAACATCGCCTTTACGAGCATGTGGTTCCACTCGGAGATGAACATTGCCTTCATTGATGCTGCCTCGATAAGGAAATGGGTGGCCCTGCTCTGGTCGGAGCACCTCGGGATCCCCGAGGAGAAATCGGGCGGGCTCATTAACGATCCGGAGGGGGCCTTCAACTTTTTCAAGGAACAGGCCACCCGCAATGAGGCGGCACTGACAAAGGGAGAAATGCCCGAGGGGAGGGTCTATCGTTGGGGCATCACCTTTCCCCCGCGGGTCCTAGATGGGATCAACGTCGGTGGTGGTACAGCCGGTCCTTAAGCCTTTATTTAAGTGATGGAAGACTCGGACGACCTCGATCAGAAGATTTTTCTCGCAATAGTATTGCATGAATCGAGGCGCTACCGTCTCTATTCGCTCTATTTCGTCAACAACACCTCCGACACCATCGACGCCATGATCGCTGTCGCGCCTGGAAAGGCGGAGGCGATATTGGAAGGGGCGGCCATGGACGCAGTGGGCCGCGATCTCGTGGACAATGTTGGTGTCCGGAACTATGGGAGCATCCCGCCGAGGAGCTACGTTGAGTTGAGCACCTACTTCGACTGGGATTTCGACTGGTCAAGCGCCCGCTACATCATGCTCAAGACCCTCGAGCGGGAGGAGCATCTCCGTTTTGATATAGAGAGCTGCGTCATGGTCGGACGCGAGCTGCCGTTTGTGCCCGTCCTTGGAAAGAGGGGATACGCATGTCTCGGCAAGAGGATGCGCCTAATCGTAGATGGTCTCCCTGTTACCCCGCCTTGAAGAATCCTCAGAGCCAGCGCACTTCTCTGGCCTTCCGCGGTATCGTCTTTCGATACCTGTGCCTTGGATAGCCGAGCATAATGGCGCTGTAAATATTGCGATCGTCGGGGATCCCGAGGCGGCGCCCTATCTTTTCAGTGAGGCCGGCTGCACGAAGGAGAAACCCCGCCCAGCACGTGCCCAGGCCGAGGCTTGCGGCGAGTATCTCCATGTTCCTCGCTGCAATGGCGCAGTTCTCGTGGGCGTAGAAGTTCGTTCTCCTGCCGTGAACAACGATGAGGGCCGGGGCACGGTGGAAAATGAGGCCATCGGTATCGCCGCCCTCTCTTTTGGCCTTGAACCTCTCGTAGTAC
>CAYZAF010000640.1:0-3619 GCA_964476435.1 uncultured Syntrophaceae bacterium | reverse complement strand
TTCCACGAGACCGTCCTGCTCGAGCTTCTTGATGGCCTCCCGCACCGGAATCCGGCTTATGAGCATCAGGGCGGACAGCTTGCTCTCGACAAGGCGCTGGCCGGGGTGAAGGTCGCCTTTCACGATTGCCTGCTTCAGGGATGCATAGGCAACATCGCCCACTGGTAGAGACTTGCCCACTGCTTTTATGCCCCTCAGGGACTCGTGCGCCGCCTTTTGAACTCCCGTCCGCGCCGCTGTCACGACGGTCCTCCCCTTAATCAGCGTCCGCTCCCCTCTTGAGAAGCCCCCAGCCTCTTCTTCAATTCGGCCGTCATCGCGGGGATGACCTCGAAGAGGTCTCCCACGATGCCGTACGTGGCGTAGTTGAAGATGAGAGCGTTCGGGTCCTTGTTGATAGCGAGTATCGTCTTCGATGTATCCATGCCCATGATGTGATGAATGGCGCCGGAGATGCCCGCTGCGATGTAGAGCTTTGGCGAGACGGTCTTCCCGCTCTTGCCGACCTGGTCCCCCTGGTCCCGCCATTTGGCGTCGACGACGGATCGCGTCGCACCCACGGCGCCGCCGATCACCCCGGCAAGCTCTTCCAGGATCGCGAAGTTCTCCGCCCCTTTGAGCCCGCGGCCGCCGGACACGATGGCATCCGCCTCGGCGAGCTCCACCTTGCCTTTCGGCTTCTCCTCTTTCTTCAGGAGCCGTGTCTTCACGGAGCCGGCAGGGAGATCGGCACGCCTCTCGACCGCCTCGCCGGTTTTCTGGGCGGGCGGGGTGATGTCGAACGTATTCGGCCTTGTCAGGACGATGAAGGAAGACCCGTCGCACGAGACCTCGGTCAATACTTTTCCACCGTAGACGGGTCTCACCACCGTGATTGGGTCCTCGAGCCAGCGCGCTGCCGTGACATCCGAGGCGATCCCGCATGCGAGGAGGACGGCCGCCCTTGGAAGGAAATCGCGTGCCATCTGCGTGGCCCCCGCGAGGATAATCCGCGGGCTGCGCGTCCGGGCATAGTCCGCCAGGGCCAGGGCGTACCCTTCAGGCGTGTAGGTGTCGAGAAGGGGATCAACGATATGGACCACCGTGTCCGCATAAGAGGCGATTGCCCTCACGATATCCGGCGCCGCAGGGCCCAGGAGTGCGGCCTCTACGGCAAAACGGCCCGTCTGGGCGAGTCTCGTCCCTTCGCTCAGGACCTCTAGGGATGCCTTCTTTATCTCATCCCCTTTTGTCTCCACGAATATGAGTACGGCCTCCATCTAAGTCTCCCTATATGACCCTCTCGACGTCCATGAGGATTCTCACTGCTTCGATTGCCGCTGCCTGCGAGTCCCCGTCGATGAGCTGCACCTGGGACCTCTTTTTCGGCGCAACGTAGCGCCTTATGCGCGCCTTCGAGCCCGCAAGGCCGATCTCTTTGGGCTTAAGACCGAGATCTTCGGGGGTTGCCCGCGGAATCTGGGCCCTCATCGCCTTCATCACGCCGGTGACAAGGGGCACCCTCGGCTCGTTCAATCCCTTGTGGGCGGTAAATACGGCGGGCAGCGGAACCTCGACTACCATCCTTCCCTCATCGCCCAGCGATTCGGCGATTGCCTTGTTGTCGGCGATATCGAGCTTCACGATGGAGCCCACATGGGGCATGCCGAGGAATTGGGCTACCATCGGACCCACCTCGCCCCTGTCATCGTCGATTGCCTGCTTGCCGCACAGGACCATGTCGCAGGCCTCCTTTATGATGGCCCGGCTCAGGGCAAGGGCGGTTGCATAGCCGTCGCCGTTCAGAAAAGCCTCGTGTTCGAGGAGAAGCACCTCGTCAACCCCCATGGCGATCGCCGTCCGCAAGACCTCCACCGCACGGCCTGTGCCCAGGGTTATCACCTTGATCTTCCCGCCCAGGCGCTCCCTTACCCGGAGGGCCTCTTCAAGGGCAAATTCATCAAAGAGGCTGGTCGTGAACTTCTGCTCTATGTCCAGCTTTTCACCCGTCCCGCTTATCTCGATCAGGGCCTCGGGATCGGGCACCTGTTTTGCGAGCACCACTATATTCATTTCGATGCCCCCTTAAGACTTGCCAATGATCATCCGGCCGAGGAAATCCTTGATTATTTCGTGGGTGCCGCCGCCATACAGGAGGAAGCGGGCATCCCTGAAATGGCGCTGGGGATCGTACTCACGGGCAAAGCCGTTTGCCCCCCATATGCGCGTCACCTCATCGACCACCTTGAGGCAGGTCTCGGTGGCAAGCATCTTTGCCATGGCAGCTTCCTTCCGGCTCGATAGTCTCTCCTTGATGCGCCACGCGCTGTAATAGACCATCAGCCGGCTCGCCTCCATCTCCGTTGCCATCTCGGCGAACTTGGCCCTGATGAGCTGGTAGCTGCCGATGGTCTTCCCGAAGGCGACCCGCTTTCTCGCGTATTCGAGCCCCTCGTCGAAGGCAGCCTGGGCGATGCCAAGGGCCATTGCCCCTGTCATGGCCCGTACTTCGTCCAGTATCTCGCCCAGGTAGTCAATGCCCTTGTTCACCTCTTCCCCGAGGAGATTCTCCCGGGGAACCCGCACGTTGTCAAAGACGAGCTCGCCGGTGACCGTGCCCCTGCACCCCAGCTTATCGAGCACCTGCCCCGCGGAAAAGCCCGGTGTGCCCTTCTCTACGAGGAAGAAGTTGAGCCCCTTTGCACCGAGCTTCGGATCCGTCGTAGCGAGAACCGTCGCCATGTCCGCAATCGGGCCGTTGGTGATCCACATTTTCGTGCCGTTTAGCACCCACTCGTCCCCTTCCTGGACGGCCATCGTCCTCGTGGCTGACAGGTCGGACCCGGACTGGTCCTCGGTAAAGCACATGGTGCCGATCTTCTCCCCCCTCATGGCGGGGTAGAGGGAGCGGGCCTTTATCGCATCGGAGCCGAAGCGGTAGATGAAGTAGGTGCCCATGAGGATGTTCATGATCACGCTCTGGGCAAAGCCCACCGATCCCCTCGCGATCTGCTCGTAGAAGATCATTGCCGTGACAGGGTCTGCATTCATGCCCCCTAAGTCTTCGGGGTAGCGGAGTCCGAGGTAGCCGAGCTTTCCGAACTCGCGCCACAGCTCCCAGGGAAACTCGTCCGTCTCGTCGATGTCCTTGGCCTTCGGGACGACCACGCGGTCGACCGTCTCGGTGATCATCTTCTTGAAGAATTCCTGCTCTTCCGTCAGGGCAAATTCCATGTCGCCTCCTCATTTCCCCTATGGGTCCGGGTCCACAGCTCTTTCTCTTTCACAGCCATTCCCTGATGTTTCAGCCCTAGAGCACCTCTTTCGCCTTAAACTCGGAAAGCTGCGCTGCCGAAAGTCCCAAGAGCCCACCGTATATCTCGTCGTTATGCTCCCCGAGCCTTGGGGGGAAGGACATTTGCCGTCCCCTCTCTTCGAGAAAGGGCGTCATGAACGGCGGCGGGGCCATCCATATGCGCGTTCCCGTCTTTGGGTCCAATGCCGTGAGCATGGATCCCTTCACATAGGGGTCTTCCACGACCTCTTCGACGGTGTTGACCCTCGATATGGCGATCGTTGCCTTGTTGCAGAGCTCGATCATTTCGTCGGTGCCCTTTGTCTTCGTGCATGTGGTGATCTC
>CAYZAF010000639.1:0-6957 GCA_964476435.1 uncultured Syntrophaceae bacterium | reverse complement strand
GGGTAGAAGAAGATGGTCCAATTGAAGCTTCGCAGGTTGATTACCTTAATAAGTATTATTGCGAGGATTGTCCCAACGCCGGTACTCAGGAGAAAACTGATCATACCCATGCCGAGGCCCTCCATGAGCGTCATGGCAACGACCTGTCTCGTCGAGAAGCCAAGGGAGCGGTAGATGCCGAACTCGCGCTGCCTCTCCATGAAGAGCGTGAGAAGGGCTCCCGCGATCCCGAAAAAGGCCACGACTATAGCGAGCACGCGCATGGAGCGCGTCACCGCGAAGGTGGAGTCGAATACGGCGAGGATGCGCCCCTGGATCTGTCCGAGGGTAAAGACAGGTATACTCCGTGCAAAGGCGCCGCGCCTCACCCTGTCGAGGAGCCTTTCTCCATTCGGATCGTGCGGCTCTATGAAGATCCCGACGCTGTTGATCGTATGATCGCCAAAGGCGGCCAGATAGGTAGAGCGGTCCATCATGACGAGGCCATGCTCCGTCGTATAGTCATAGAATATGCCTGCAATCCGGAATCTGACGGGATCCCTTTGACCGCTCAGCTCGATGGTGTCCCCCGGGGCTTTCCTGAAGTTACGGGCGAAGCTCTCCGACACAATGACGTCTCCGGCCCTTACGCGATCCCAGATCTCGTTTCCCCCGTGAAGCCATCCGAAATGCGTATACTTTTGAAGGACATCGGCGGATACGGCAGCTATCGATATGGACCTTCCCTGGTATGCAGTCTGTACGTTCCGGTAGGGATCGACCCCTCCCAGGCCCGGCATGGCCTTCAACTCTTCATAGAAGCTCTCGGGCACCTCGAACCCTTCGGAGGTGCTGCCCACGTAGAGATCTGCCCTGAGCTGGGTGGACATCCACCAGATCAAAGACTCCCGGAAGCTGCCGATCATGGAGCCCAGGCCTACGGACATGGAGAGGGCTACCATGAAGGCAGCGACTGCTACGGCAGTCCGGTTAAGGTTCTGCCGGATGTTGCCTGCAGCTATCCTCCCGGAAAGACCGCCCAGGCGGGAGAGCCCTCTTTTGAGCACGGGACTGACGAGCAGCAGAATTGAGCCGGAAAAGAGGCTCGAGCCGAAAAGGAACGCGAAGGCAGCGACGAAGCCGACGTAGACGTGGAGATACGAGAGGTAGAGGAGAAGGAGGGAAAGGGCAAGGATGACGATCCCTATCCCGGTAATGCGCTTCGTCTTCGGAAAGGCCCTCGCGACGCGGCCCCTTCCCTGCAAAGCGCCGACTACATTGAGGCGAAGGAGATCGAGAAGGGGGAAAAGGCTGCCCAGGACGCCCGATGAGCAGCCGAAGAAGACACCTGCCGCGACGAGCCACCATGACCACGGCAGCGGGGAGGGCTTCAGGAAGAAATAGAGGTTGTTTACCGCCTGGCCCACGAGGCCCGTGAGCGACCTGCTCAAGACATACCCGAATACCCCGCCCAGCACACCTCCCGCAAGTCCGAAGATGAGCACCTCCGCAAGGAAGGCGAGGACTATCTCTCTTTTCGTTGCCCCGAGGCTCCGGAGTATGCCCGCATCCTTGCGCCTGCTTACCACGGTGAACATGGTCGTGTTGTAAATGAGAAAGACGCCGACAAAGAGCGCTATGAGCGAGAGGGCCTCGAGATTGAGACGAAAGGCCTCGAGCATCCCCTTGTACACCTCTTCCCTCTGCCGGGCTGACTCTACCCTGAACCCCCGCTGGTGATGTGAGCGAAAAGCCCGCTCGTCAGCGAGGACCAAATCGATCCTATCGATCCTCCCCGCCAGGTTGAACAGCTCTTGGGCGTGGCTGATATCCATGAGGATCACCGGCTCGGGGGAGGGGCTGGGAAACGTCCCCAGGAGGCGCAGGCTCCCCCTCGATGTCCTGATGACTGCCCCCGGCCTCAGTCCGAGCCTGGAAGCCGTATTGCCGTCCATGAAAATGGCCTGTTTGTCGAAGAGGAAGGCAAACAATTGCTCGCGATCCTCTCTCACGCCGTCCCCCGAGCCCCATTGTAGGCGGACCATTTCCGGCCTTATGGCTCTGTCGAGAAACGGGTCCACGCCGAGAACGCGGATGGGCTCTCCGTTTTCGAGCCGGAGTGTCCTGTCAATGGCAGGGGAGAAGCGCTTTACTGCTGGATCGTCGATGAGGCTCCCCAGTATGCGCTGGTCCATGGGGCCGGCGACGCGCTCCATGGAATGGGTGGCTGAGCCGTTCAGGAAACGGATGGCGCAAGACATGCTGGACAAAGCTGCCCGCGAGGAGAAGACCATGCCTATGACTGCCGCAACGCCGCACGCGATGCCGAGCACCTGGAGAAGGCTCAAACTGCGCCGCCTCAAGAGATATCGCAGAAACGCCTTTGTCACTATCTTCATCGATCAAGCCTTGGCTGCTCAAGGGGCAGGGGCCTCCTCCGTCACCATACCGTCCTCCATCCTCAGTACCCTGTCGCTATACTTGCACGTGAGGGGACTGTGGCTCGCCATGACGAGGGTGGCCAACGAGGCACGGCACTGCCCACGGAGAAGATCGAGAATCTCTTCCCCTGTCCTCCTGTCGAGATTGCCTGTCGGTTCGTCGGCGAGGATAATTGAGGGCCTCTTTACGATGGCCCTCGCTATGGCGACCCGCTGCTGCTCTCCCCCGGAAAGCTCGGACGGATAGCGTGCCTCCTTGCCCCTTAGTCCCACAGCACCAAGGGCATCGTAGGCCCTTGATCTGTCCGCAACGTCAAGGAGCTCCAAGGAGAGAAAAACGTTTTCGATGGCGGTCAACGTGGGCAGGAGGTTGAAGAACTGGAAAACAAAGCCGATGTGGCGCCGGCGCAGGCTGGTCAGACCCTGCTCTCCCAGGGTTTGGAGGTCCTTTCCCCCTATCTCCACCCTTCCTCTCGAGGGCTCGTCCAATCCGGCAAGAAGATTGAGGAGGGTCGTCTTGCCGGACCCGCTCTTTCCCAGAAGCGCGACGATCTGGCCCGCGTTGATCTCGATGTTCGCCCCTGCCACGGCCGCTGCCTTTCCCCCTCCATTCTGGTCGTACTCCTTCCACAGGTCGATGGTGCGGATTATCGGTTCCAACGGCACTCCCTCATGACCTTAAAGCGCCTTGCCCTAGTGCAACCTCAGAAAAAGAATCGGGTGTTATCCGAACCGGCCCGTGATGTACTCCTCTGTCTCCTCTTCCCTCGGAGCGGTGAATATCTGCTCAGTCGTGCCTAATTCAACGAGGTCGCCGAGGAGCATGAACCCCGTGAAATCGGACACCCGCGCAGCCTGCTGCATGTTGTGCGTGACGATGAGGATGGTATAGGCCTCCTTCAGCTCGATCATCAGCTCTTCAATTCTCATGGTGGCCACGGGATCGAGGGCGGAGCACGGCTCGTCGAGGAGAATGATCTCAGGCTCTATGGTGAGCAGGCGGGCGATGCAGAGCCTCTGCTTCGTCTCTTCCGAGAGGAGGAGGGCAGGCTGCTTCAGCCCGTCCTTGAGGTCGTCCCACAGGCCGACTGCCCTGAGGCACCGTTCCACGGTCTCCATGTGCCTGCTCCTCCTCGTCCCGTGGACGTTCAAGCCGTAGGCCATGTTCTCATATACGCTGAAGGGAAAGGGGTTCGGCCGCTGGAAGACCATGCCGACCCTCCTCCTTAAGTCTATGATATCGAAATCCCCTATGGGCGTGTTGTCGATGAGTATGGTGCCGTCCATAGCGACGCCTTCCACGAGGTCGTTCATCCTGTTGAAACAGCGCAAAAGAGTAGATTTCCCGCAGCCAGAGGGACCGATCAGCGAGGTGATGGTGTTCCTGTACACGTGGAAGTCTACCTGTTTCAAGGCATGGAAGCTCCCGTAATAGAGGTTTAGGCCTTCCGTCTTGAGAATGGGGGGGAGATGGTCAAGCCCTTTGCCTGTCATCCGAATTTCCCCCTGATATAGTCGTCGGTCATCTTGTCTTCGGGATTCGTGAAGACTCGCTCGGTCGGCCCGAATTCGATGAGCCTCCCCATGTAGAAAAAGGCGACGAAATCGGACGCCCGGGCGATCTGCTTGGTGTTGTTGGAGACAAGGATGATGGTGTGATCCCTTTTCAGCTCTGACAACGCCTCCTCGATCTTCGCGGTCGATATGGGATCGAGGCCGGAGCACGGCTCGTCGAGGAGAATGATCTCCGGTCTCAAAGCGAGCGTGCGCGCCAGGCAGAGCCGCTGCTGCTGGCCGCCAGACAGCTTCAGCGCCGATTCTGACAAGCGGTTCTTCACCTCGTCCCAGAGGCATGCTTTTTTCAGACACACCTCCGTCAGCTCGTTCAGCTCGGACCGGGGCACGCCCTTCAGTTTAGCGCCGAACACCACGTTCTCGTAAATCGAGCGCGGCAGGGGAATGGGCAAGGCGAAGACCGTGCCTACCTTTTTTCTCAACGCGACGTGATCGTGCCTACCCGAAAGCTCTCCGAACCCGTCGATGCGTATTTTGCCGCGGACTCTCGCGCCGTCCTCGAAATTGATCATGCCGTTTATAACGGAGATGAACGAGGATTTTCCGCTGGCCGACGGCCCCATGAGACCGACCACGTGGTTTTCGTAGATGTCGAGGTCGATGCCGCTGAGCACTTCTTTTGCACCGTAGCTCACCAACAGGTCCCGCACCCGAATCTTCGTTCCCGCCATCACGAGTACCTTGCAATCATCTTATGCATCAGGTAGTACGCCGCGATGTTGATGATGAGAATGCTGCACACGAGAATGACCGCAGTGGCGTAAGCCTTTTCCATGGAGATGCCTTCCCTCGCGAGGATGTAGAAATGGACTGCCATGGTCCTGCCCGAATCCATGATGCTCGTCGGCAGCCTCAGCGAGCTCCCCATGGTAAAGATGACCGCTGCCGTCTCGCTCACGGCCCTGCCTATGCTCAGCATGATTCCCGTGAGGATCCCCGGCGCAGCCGACGGCAGGATCACCCTGGTGACGGTCTCCCACTTCGTCGCCGCCAGCGAGAAGCTCACCATTCTCAGGTTCTTGGGCACTGATTTGATGGCCTCCTCACTGGTCCTTATGATGGTCGGGAGCACCATGATGGAGACGGTGAGGGTCCCGGACAAAAGGGACCACCCCATCTTCAGCTTTATCACAAAAAAGATAAACCCGAAAAGGCCGTATATGATAGACGGTATGCCGGCGAGAGACTCCACGCCGAAACGGATGATCCTCGTGAGGGACGACTCCTTCGTATACTCCGTAAGGTATATGGCCGTGCCCACTCCCAGAGGCGTAGCAAAGGCGATCGAGAGGAGGCCTAAGAAAACCGTCCCCACCACTGAGGGGAAGATGCCGCCCAGCCTCCCCATATCCTGGGGATACGAGAAGATGAACTCCGCGGTGACATAGGGAAAGCCCTTCACGAATATGACGGCCACGATCAGTACGAGGATGCCTACGGTGAAGAGGGCCTGAAAGGTGAGGCCCCCCCGCACGACCTTGTCGGTGAAGCGCGGGTTAATCCTCATTTTGCGACCCTCGCCTTCACCCAGAAGTTTGCGACGAGGTTGAGGCTCATGATGATGACGAGGAGAACAACCCCGGTCGAGAAGAGGGCCCTACGATGGTCGCCCGTGGCATAGGCAAGCTCGAGGGCAATGTTGCTCGTCAGGGTCCTTAAGGGGTCGAGGAGGCTTGTCGGGATCTTGAGGGCATTTCCGGCAACCATGATGACGGCCATGGTCTCCCCGATGGCCCTCCCCATTCCCAGGATGAAACTGGCGAGGATACCCGACCGGGCAGCGGGCAGCACCACCCTGCGTATGGTTTGCCATTTCGTCGCGCCCATGGCCAGGGAGCCTTCCCGATAGGCTGGAGGCACGCTCATGAGCGAATCGAAGGAGATACTCGTGATCGTCGGCAGAATCATGATGGCGAGCACAAGGGACGTCGACAGGATGGAGAAGCCTGCCCCCCCGAGGTGCTCCCTTATGATGGGCACGATATAGACAACGCCGAGGAATCCGTAAACCACCGAGGGGATCCCGGCGAGAAGCTCGAGAGAAGGCTTCAGGAAAAGCTTTGTCCTTTTCCCCGCGTACTCCGAGAGATACGTGGCACAGGCAAGGGCCAGGGGCGCTCCCACCACAAGGGCACCGAAGGTCACCATGAAAGAGGAGATGATCATGGGGAAAATGCCGAAGGCGGCCTTTGTGGGTGCCCATCTCATGCCAAAAACGATGGCCTTGACGCCGGCCTCATAAAAAAGCGGCAGGCCTTCGGTGAGGATGAAGGCGAAAATGGTAAAGAGAAAGAGGAGCGACGACAGGGCGAAGACGAGGAGGATGAGCTTGATGACCCTTTCTTTGTCGATCAGCTTCCTATTCATTTATGGGAATGAGCCCTTCTTTCTTCAGGATTCTCTGCCCTTCCTTCGAAAGGACAAAGTCAATGAAAAGTCTGGCGTTCTTGCTCGGTTCCCCAAAGGTGAGGTAGAGAAAGGGCCTGACGATGCGGTATCTCTTTGCCAATATGTTCCTCGTCGTAGGCTCCACGCCTCCCACGGAAAGGGCCCTTACCTTGGCATCGACAACCCCCAGGGAAAGGTAACCTATCGCATAGGGATCGGTGGCAACCACTTCCTTCACCGAGCCGTTCGAATCCTGAACCATAATGCTGTCATGAATAGACGATTCGCCCATGACCAGCTCTTCGAAGGCACCCCTCGTTCCGGAGCCCTCTTCCCTGGTGACGCAGTCTATGTTCCTGTCTATCCAGCCCAGGGCCTTCCAGTTCGTGATCCTTCCGCTGTATATGTCCCTGATCTTTTCCACGCTTATGTCCTTCGTCGGATTCCTCGGGTGGACCACGAGAGCGATGCCGTCGTGGCAGATCAATGTCTGCCGCAGCACCAGCTCATCACCCTTCAGGTCTCTCGACGACATGCCTATGTCGACCGTCCTATTGAGACAGGCCTGAATGCC
>CAYZAF010000638.1:0-2606 GCA_964476435.1 uncultured Syntrophaceae bacterium | reverse complement strand
CCCAAGCCCTGCCTCTGCCTCTTTCTCGAAGCAAAGTAGCCGGATGGGCGTAACCCTCACCCGAAGTCCCTATTACTTTTCCACATTAGAAGCAAGAATGCAACAAATATGCGCAACAATTACACAAATTCGTGTATCTGGGGATTCATGGAAGTCGAGCGCTCAAAGGGTGCGAGAACGGCTTTGGCCGTGCAAAAGAGGGCCCCATTGCGGGAAATAAGGAAATCTCACTCGAAGGAAAAATCGAGGTACATCACTTCCCCATCACCGTTGCCAGCCGAGAAATCGAAAGGCAGGGATACAATGGGCAGCTTGGTGATGAAATTCGTTTCCACTCCCTTTCCGACCACAACCATGGGGATCGACGCTTTCAGGTTCAACCCGCTGTTCTCGAACTCTTTTCGCGCCTGGCCGGAAATGATGTTTGTCAGCTCCCCTATAGCATCAACCACCTCAGGGCTTATGGAGGAGGCTTCGTCTCCCATCAGGCTGTTAAAGACAAAGAGGGCGCCTTTCTCCCGAAAGCTAATGGCAATAGTTCCTTTTCTGTCCCCCACCATCGACATGATACCCGTAACATCTCCCGAAGTCGTCTTCGCCTCCTTGAGGGACGGCTTGCCGAGACTCAGCTCGATATTGAGCATGGTCTTGAAGACAGTCTGGGCGGCTACGACAAAGGGATTGATAAGCTTTACGTCCATCTCCTCCTCCAGTTGGCCGGTCTACTTGCCGAACTTGGCCAAGGTCTTGCCGATGACTTCTTTGAGTTTTTCGGGGGTAAAGGGCTTCACTATGTAGTTATCCACGCCTGCCTTGATGGCTTCCAGTACGCTGTCCTTCTGCGCCTCGGCAGTCACCATGACGAAGGGGATATTCTTGATAGCTTCATCCTCCTTGCAGGCTTTTAGGAATTCTATTCCCGTCATTTCGGGCATAATCCAATCACTGATGATGAATTCGATGTTGTCGCTCTTGAGGACCGAAAGGGCATGCTTGCCGTTCTCGGCCTCGACGACATTATCCATGTTGATCTGCCTTAAGACATTCTTTATGATCTTCCTCATCGTTGCAAAATCGTCCACCACCAATACCCTCATCTTTGGGCCTCCGCTATGGTAGGATTGCAAATCCCTGCATACTGAAACTGTTATCGTTTGCGAAAAGTAAAACTTAAGAGATGCTCCTTTCCCAAGGTTGGGATGGCGTCGATGCATCGCTTTTCCCGTTCCGGCAAGGCTTCGTGTTGACTTTGGCTCCGGAGCTGGTGTACCATAAGCCATGGGGGGCGGTTAGCTCAGTTGGTTAGAGCGCTGGTCTCACATACCAGAGGTCGTAGGTTCGAATCCTATACTGCCCACCACTTGCCCAATGGAGCGAAGCTACCTTTGAAAGGATAGGTCCTGCTTTTTTCTAGAGGCGGGGACCCTCGCTAACCGCACTGTTGGAGGGGATCATGTCGGGACACAGCAAATGGAGCACGATAAAGCACAAAAAGGGCGCAGCCGATGCCCGGCGCGGAAAGATCTTTACGAAGCTGATCAAGGAATTGACCACGGCCGCCAGGACCGGCGGAGGCGACCCTGAGGCCAATCCGAGGCTCCGCGTAGCCGTGCTCAAGGCCAAGGCCGAGAACATGACCAAGGAGAATATTGAAAGGGCCATAAAACGCGGAACGAGCCCTGCCGAGGGAGGCGAGGCTTACGAAGAATATACGTACGAAGGGTACGGGCCCGGAGGCACTGCAGTGCTCGTGGAAGCGCTCACCGACAACAAGAACCGGACCACCGCTGAGGTCAGGCACATTTTCTCCCGCTTTAACGGGAATCTGGGTGAGGCCGGGAGCGTCTCGTGGATTTTCAACAAGAAGGGCTACCTGTCTTTTGACAGGCAGACGATTGATGGGGACAGGATCATGGAGGTGGCTCTTGAAGCCGGCGCTGAGGATGTAAGGGAGGACGAAGACGCTATCGAGGTCATCACCGAGGCCCCGGCTTTCGAATCCGTGAAGAAGGTATTCGACAACCACCACCTCAAGTACCTTGTCGCCCAGATAGACATGGTGCCGCAGACTTCGGTCAGGCTCGAGGGTAAGAACGCGGAAACCATGCTGAAGCTCATGGAGGCGCTCGAAGACTCAGACGACGTTCAGGAAGTTCACGCGAATTTCGACATTTCCGGCCGCGAAATGGAGAGGCTCAGTCAGTAGAAGACCCTTTCGAAAACTCCTCCTTATCCTCGAATAGCCCCGCGCTCCTTTTGTCTCGCTTCATGTGGTAAGCCACGCCAAGGTGGTCGAATGCCTTTTCCGATGCCTTTCTGCCCTGGGATGTGCGGATAAGGAAACCAGTCTTCAAAAGGTAGGGCTCTACCACTTCAAGGAGCACGTCTGCCTCGAGCTGGAGGGTAGCAGCCAAAGCCTCTATACCGGCCGGGCCTCCCTTGTAGTTCAAGATGATCGCTTTTAGGAGCTTCCTGTCCAGCTCGCTCAAGCCGCACTCATCGATGCCTTCGAGGGCGAGGGCGTCGACAGCCACCGGCAGCGTTATCACCCCCTTTGCCCTCACCTGTGCGTAATCCCGCACGCGCTTCAGAAGTCTGTTCGCTAC
>CAYZAF010000637.1:0-5144 GCA_964476435.1 uncultured Syntrophaceae bacterium | reverse complement strand
TCGGGCTCTTCGCTGCATCAGGGGTACGCGTCCACCTGAACTGGGGCGAGGCAGAGAAAGCCGAGCGCCGCAACGATGCGACATGGGTGCGCTTCGCCACGGGCAGCACGATCGAGGCGGATGTTCTCCTCGCCTGTCTGGGCGTCAAGCCAAGGATCGATTTTCTTCGTGGGAGCGGGATCAAGGTGGGCGAAGGGATAATCGTGGACCGCGCGATGAGGACAAACATCCCCGGGGTCTTCGCCGCAGGCGACGTGGCTGAGGCCTACGATGCCTCGTCCGGCCACAACCGGGTCACCCCCATCCTGCCCGCTGCCGCTGCCCAGGGGAAGGTTGCAGGTGACAACATGGCGGACAAGAAGCGCGAATACGACGGGTCCCTGCCCATGAACGCATTCAACTTTTTCGACCATCTTGCGGTCTCCGTCGGAAGGGTGGCTGCCTCAGGGTCGGACGACGTCTTAAGCGCCAAGCAGAACGGCTCTTACGCGAGGCTCGTCTTCTCGGGGGAGACGCTCGCTGGCGCCTCCTTCCTCGACGTGGACGTGGAGGCAGGCGTGATCCAGTATCTCATCAGGAAGAAGGTCCCCATAGGCCCGTACCGGGAAACCCTGCTCAGGACGCCCAGGGAGGCAGGCTTCTGGCTCATGAGCGAGGCGGAAAAAGGGCAGACTGCTTCCAGAGAAGAATAGGAAGGCACCCATGAGGACGTACTACGATACGCTGAGCATCGAAGAGAATGTTTGCCCTGACGGCTGCAAAGCCTGCCGCGATGCGTGCGCCGCAGCGAGGCAGAAGTCCGGCTCTGCCGGAGCGGGCATCAGGGAGATCCATATGGCGGCGCCCGAGGCGCACCTCGCATATACATGCAACCAGTGCTCCGAGCCTGCCTGCCTCGACGTCTGCCCGACCGGCGCCATCACGAAAGGAACGGATGACGGGATCGTCAGGCTGAAGGCCGGAAAGTGCCTGGGCTGCGGGCTCTGCCAACTCGCGTGCCCCTATGGGGGCATAGACTTCCACCCCGGCTCCGAGAGGGCGTCCAAGTGCGATCTCTGCGACGGAGACCCGCGTTGCGTCGAAGCATGTCCGGTGAGGGCCATCTCGTTTCTGAAGGCGAGATCCATCGTCGACCATCTCCACAGAGATCCCTTCCTGTCCGGCTCGTCCCTGTGCATTGGCTGCCCGGCAGAGACGGCCATCCGGTTTGTCCTGCGGGCCATGGGGGAGGACACGTTTCTCTTCGGGGGACCCGGGTGCGCGGTCAACATGTTCAACGGCTTGGGTATTCGCGCCATGGTCACCATCCCTGCCCACATGTCGAACATGACATCCGTCCCCTCCACCATGACGGGGGTGAAAAGGTACTACAGAAAGATGGGCAAGGATGTCAGGTGCGTGGCCTTCGTGGGCGACGGGTGCGCGACGGACGTGGGATTCCAGCCTCTCTCAGGCGCTGCGGAGAGGAACGAGAACATTATCTTTATCTGCTACGACAACGAAGGGTACATGAACACCGGCGTCCAGAGGAGCAGCACGTCTCCCCTCCTTGGATGGACAACGACAACGCCCACCATGGGGAGGAGGAGAGGGAAGCTCATGCACTCCAAGAACGTCCCCCTCATCATGGCAGCCCATGGGATACCTTATGTGGCCACGGCCGTCATAAGCCATCCGGAAGACTTTCTCATGAAGCTGATGAAGGCCAAAGAGGTGAAGGACGGCATGTCCTACATCCATATCCTGAGCCCCTGCATCCTGGGTTGGGGGTACGCCATACCGGCGTCCCTCGACATATGCCGCGCCTCAGTAGATACGAACTATTTCCCCCTGTGGGAGTATGAACGGGGGCAGTACCGGATCACGCACGAGGTGAAAAACCCGAAACCTATCGCCCATTACGCGAGGCTCCTGAGGAAATTCGGTCACCTCGGTGAGGAAGACCTGGAGGCCCTGCAGAAGGTCGTGGATCAGAGATTTCGACAGATCGAGGCCCTTGCCTCTTTGAGACGGTCCGTTGGGTGCGACGATCTCTAGCCCGTGCCGTTTTGCAGGGCCCGGTCGAAGGAGTCCCGCACCTTGCCTATCTCCAGTATCCTGAAGTATACGAACCTAATACGAAGCATATCCTCCACGGTGGCGCCGGGAAGCCACTCCTGTTCGTAAACCTCCTCGATCACGTTGGTCCCCCGTCCCAAGGTGGGCTTCACGCTCACAATGTGCTTCGATTCGTAGCAGAAGCTGGCATCATCCTTCTCGTGGATGATGACCTGCAAACGCTTCATCCTGCGCACTGCTTCCGGATCCACCTCAGGGGTCTCCGGGTAAATGGCGTTCTTGCGAAGCCACGTCCTCAATCCTTTTATGACCTCCCTCGCCTCGGGTATGGAGTACCTCAGGAACGAGACGAGGTGTGCGCCGAGGTAGACCTCGAATGCCTGGTCCGGGGAAAAGAATCGGGTCAGGCCGGAGCGCATGCGAGCCTTCCGGTCAGGGGGGAGGAACTCACGGGACCAGCGCTTCCACGTTGCGAGCTTCACCTGAAAAAAAGACGAGACCTGTCTCGCGTCAAAGGGACCCTTCTCGATTGTAGCCATGCTGGCAGAACAATATAACAACCATCCGTCATTGTCAACATAATTGTCACACCACGTCTTGATATCCTTTCCAAAAAAGGCGCGAAGAAGGCCCGAGGGTCGATGTTTATGCGGGAGCACACCAATGTCGGCAGTACGAGACATTAGGGGCAAGGGGAGGCACCTTTCGCCCCATGTGGGGTGCTCACATTTTAGTACCGGCGTCGTGAAAACTGACACCCCTATGGGGCGGGCAGAAAGTTTTTTTTTGAATACTCAATTTCCCTGCATTTTTTTCTTGCATATTCCTAGAAAAAGTAAGAATGATATTAAAATCCACTTAAGGGGGGTACCATGGCAAAGAAAGTGGTAGCAAAGGCAGCGGCGAAGGCTCCGGCGAAGAAGAGCGCGAAGAAAGCAGCAAAGCCCGCCGCAAAGACGAAGAAGTAATCAGGCGGCCTTCGCCCCTGCCCCTTGTTTTTCTTAAGCGGGCAGGGGCGAGGCGTCTTTCTTCCTTAAGAGCTTCCCCTCCCCTCGCTAGAAGAAAGCAGCTAAGCGCCCTGTGGGAGTGATGCTTCTCCCCTTCCAGACTGATTCCGTCAATTACTTCTGCACAATACTCAAGGATGACGCTTTAGGTGTGCGAATAGAGCGTGAGGCCGGGAGCGAGACCTGAGAACCTGTGCACGCAGGGTCCGCCCTCGCCGGCGGTCATAAGATAGGCTTCCCCCGTTCCGGGCTTGAAAGCGAGGTTCGTGGTGGCGAGGGCCAGACCGTCCTCGCGCCCCGGAACCACCACGTTTGCCACGGGCACGCCGAATCTGTTCAGCACGATCACCCTCCCCTGTCTGACCATGCACTGGTACAAATTGCCCTCCGAGTCGACTTTGTTGGAGTCTGGTCCTCCAGGCCCGCCCGTTGACTGAAAGGGGCATGTGATGCCGTCAACAGGCATTGGGGTGAGACCGTCGGGCGCCAGATCGATTCTGATTATCCTGTTGCGGCCGGTTTCACCTATCCAGAGGGTATCGCCGGAAGGGGAGAAAGATATCCCATTCGGCGCGGCAAGGCCTCCCAGCACCTTATGCGAGCCCCCGTAGCCGGCTGAAGCGTCCATTCGATAGATGCCTCCCTTTGGCTCAACCAGGGTGCCTCTGAAATCGGTGAAATAGAGATTGCCGCTGCCATCGAAAACGAGATCGTTCGCTGGCTGGCTCTCTCCTCCGTACGTGAGGTCCAGGTCCTGAAGCCAGCCCCCTTCAGGATTGATTATCGTGATCTTGCCTGCCAGGCCGGCGATGAAAATCCTGTGGTCCCGGTGGATGGCTATGCCGCAGGGGTTCAGCTCTCCCGGGATCGAAGAGTAAACCGTCGCAATCTCTTGGGTTCCATGGGCGATCCTCAATATTCTGTGCGGACTCACGCGCGGTCCCGTGAAGCAGAGGTACAGGTTTCCCTCTCTGTCAAACGCCGGTCCTTCGAGGATGCCCATGGGATCTATCCCTACCTGCAGCCAGGGCTCGCTCTCCAGGATCGGTAGATGTGCCACCTCAGGCGGTAAGGGCATTGCGCTCACTGCCTATCCTCCCTTCTTTCCTCATCGTGCAGGGTCTTAAGGTCCGCCACGAGTTTTACCACGTTCCCTCTGACATAATCAAATCCAAGGCCGGGTCGCTTTCCTGACCCATTCCCCATCCGCCGAAAGCTCCGTAACGCGGGCGCGATCAAAGCGCCAATGGCGTTTTTTCCCTTGACACCCCTTGAACAGGCGGAATAGAATGAAACATTATCATCACAGCGTACAACTATGGTGCATAAAATGCAACAAAATGGCAAGGACTTGAGAAATACCCACGAATCATTGCAAAAGGCCTTGTGGATACTTCTCTCCTTTACCCCGAGCAATAGGGAGAAGAATGTAGCGGGGCTGTGCAGAGAGCTGGGCTTCCACAAATCGACCATCTCCCGTCTGCTCCGGGTGCTCGTGGCTAACGGCTTCCTCCATAAGGATCCGTTCACCAAGAAGTTCTCCCTGGGAAAGTCCGCGTTTGACTTAGGCAACGCCATATACCACACGATCAGGGAAAAGATGGTCATCATCGCTCAGCCCTACATCGACGACTTGCGCGATTCCATAGGCCTCGACGTGGGCCTGGAGGTGCTCCTCGACAACACGACCGTTTATGCCTACCGTACGGCCGGGATCAGCCTCCTCAGGCCCAGATTCTCCATGGGGGACAGGCTGCCCGCCCACATCGTGGCCGGAGGAAAAGCAATGCTTGCCTTTTCGTCGGCGGACTTCGTCGATCGCGTGCTCACGGAAAAGCTCGTATCCCTCACCTCGAAGACCGTAACGGATCGGGAAATCATCAGGCAGCGGCTTGCCGAGTATCGGAAGACAGGGCTCGCCTATGATCTGGGCGAAAGCGATCTGGATTATCATTTCGTGGCAGCGCCAGTTTTTGACTTTGCGAAAAGGCCCGTGGCAGCAGTCGTCACCGGTGAACTGGCGATGAATGTTCAGGACGGTTTCGATCCGAAGATACTCTCTGCCCTGAAGGAGACGGC
>CAYZAF010000636.1:0-1663 GCA_964476435.1 uncultured Syntrophaceae bacterium | reverse complement strand
CGCCGATTTCTCCGGCAAAGTGCGCGACAGGGTCGTGGTGAGCCACGGCCATACCTCCCCTGGGGTCTATGCGAGCCTGGCCCGCCTCGGGCATTTGCCCGTGGAAGAGGTGACGGCATTCTTCAGAAAGGCGGGAAGCCCCTACGAGGGCCATGTGGTGAGGGGCATCCCCTTCATAGACTGGTCCACGGGAAACCTCGGGCAGGGGCTCTCAGCCGCGTGCGGCCTTGCCCTCGCCGGCAGGGTGAAAAAGCAAGATTTCCACGTCTATGCGCTCATGAGCGACGGGGAGCAGGCAAAGGGGCAGGTGGCCGAAGCCCGTCGCTTCGCCGTGAAATACGGCCTCTCCAACATCACCGTCGTCATCGACTGGAACGGCATACAGATCAGCGGCGCAACTGACATGGTCATGCCCGTCAACATCATAGAGGACTACCTGGCCGACGGATGGGACGTGATCGAGATAGACGGCCACGATCCGGCCGAGATCTACAGGGCCCTCAGGTCTGCCCGGGCTTCGCAAAAGCCCACGTGCCTCGCGGCCCATACGATCATCGGCAAGGGCATCCCCTTCATGGAGGGCAAGGCCGAGTACCACGGCAGGGCGCTCAATGAGAGGGAGATGGGAGAGGCAGTCGCTGCGCTCGGCATCGAGGACAGGACAGGGTACTTCCGGGAGAAAAGGAAGGGGCGCTGGGAATGGCAGCCTTCTCCGCGGGAAGACGGGCCAGCCATCGAGGCGGGCGATCCCTTCACCTATGCGGACGAGGACAGGGTAGACAACAGGACCGCCTTCGGCAAGGCCCTGAAAGACTTGGGCGAGAAGAACATCCCCGGAGGAAGGCCCATCTGCGTCCTCGACTGCGACCTCGCAAGTTCGGTCAAGTCCACTGACTTCGCGCGGGCCTTTCCCGACTATTTCTTCCAGGGAGGGGTGCAGGAGCACAACGCTGCCACCGTTGCCGGGGCCTTGTCGAGCCTGGGCGTTGTCAGCTTCTTCGCGGACTTCGGCGCTTTCGGCATGGATGAGACCTACAACCAGCAGAGGCTGAACGACATCAACAGGACAAACCTCAAGCTCGTCCTCACCCACCTGGGCCTCGACGTGGGCCCTGACGGGAAGACGCACCAGTGCATCGACTATGTGGGCCTCGCGAGGGGCCTCTACCACTTCAAGTCCATTGTCCCGGCAGACCCGAACCAGGTCGATCGCGCGGTCCGCTTTGTTGCGGCGGCCAGGGGGAACTTCCTCATCGGCACGGGCAGGTCGCAGTGGCCCGTCATCCGCAAAGAGGGCGGCGAGCCGTTCTACGCTGACGGCTATCGCTTTGTCTACGGCCTCATGGATGTGATCAGGGAGGGGACCGACGGTGCCATCATCGCCTACGGCGGCATGGTCGAAAGGGCCCTCAGAATAAGGGCCGCCCTGTCGACGCAGGGGCTGACCCTCATGGTGATCAACATGGCGTGCGTCACCGAGATCGATGGGAACGTGATGGAGCGGGTGCGGCAGCTCCCCTTGGTCTTCACGTACGAGGACCACAACCCGGAGACAGGCATCGGCCTTCCCATTGCGGCGTGGCTCCTCGATCACGGATTCCGGGGGAGGATGGGGCGCTTCGGGGTGAGGGAGTATGGTGCCTCGGGCGACACTGATGAGATA
>CAYZAF010000635.1:0-2229 GCA_964476435.1 uncultured Syntrophaceae bacterium | reverse complement strand
TTCGGCTTCTTCTTGAGCCGCGAGATCGTGAGAACGAGGCCGACCCGGTAGCCGTGTTGAATCCAGTTCTTGGGGTCTCCCTCGACGCGTGCGAAATCCTGCTCGCTGAAGCGATAGAGCTTCTGGTTTCGTATGTCTCTATAGCTCGCCGAATAGGGATGGGTGTGAAAGTCCCCCATGAAGCTGTACTGAGGGAAAAATGAGGTGAGGAGGGCCGCTTTCAGTTCCGATGCCTTCCAGTTCGGCACCACGAAATCACGGTTCATCTCTGCGGAGGTATCGACGGAAAAGAACTCGATGGAGTAGAAGGTCTTCCCGTCGGGCAGCTCCACCTCGTTGCCGAAGAGCGACCCGTACGTCTCCAACCGCGTCTTTCCTCCCGTGTTTCCCTCATGCCTGACGAGGTACGCCTCCAGGGCGCCGATGCACATTTGCATCAAGGCGCCCTCGGATATATGCACAAAGTACCCGTTCGGATTATAGGTCTTTACCCCATGACGTCACGCTCCTCATCGATGCCTCTTTCGATGATAATCGAATTGTAATCGGACCCATCCGGGCGTGCACGACCTCGAGCGGTGACGGTGTACCTATTAGCCTTGCCGAGGTCCAATGGGGTCCCCCCTTTTAGTGGATTAGTATATGATCTCCCCTTTTTTCAGAAATATGCAAGAGAAAACAGCCGCAATCTCAGAATCTTGCCCTTACCGCCACTCGGGTGACCTGGATATCCGATCACCGGTACCGGGTCGTCTTCCGAAGCGATTCCCTCCCCGTAGCTGGTAGCCTTATGCTCAAAAAATGACCTGCTGCAAGCGGACAGGGTATCTAAGGACACCGAGCGGGAAGCGAGTCTTTGATCCTCACCGTGACGATCAATGGACAAGTCGCTCCCACCCGCTTACATTACGTGCAATGGAACCGGCAAAGCCCCCGTCGGCGAAAAAGACGAGGCAGTCGAGAATCCTCCTGGTCGATGACGATGAGTTTCTCCTCGATATCATTCGGGAAATCCTGGAGGAAGCTGGCTACGAGGTCACGGCTCTGGCAAGCAGCATGGCTGCTTTTCGGGTGTTTTCTGCGGCTCCCTCAGAATTCGACCTCGTCATAACGGACGAAAAGATGCCCGAATTGTCTGGGACGGACCTTTCAGAACAGATACTGAAGGTGCGACCGGACGTTCCCATCGTGCTTCACACCGATTACCCGGACACCGCGTCGATAAATAGATCTCGTGCCATCGGGGTAAGAGCCGTTATCTCCAAGTCCCTCAACATGAATCAGCTCATCACATCCATCCGCAGTCTGCTGGAAACATGAACGGCGGGACTAAAGAGCGGCTCGTCTTCGCGCACTTTCTTGTTCTCTCGCCACGACGCCTGCGCTATAATGCCTTCATGACCGGACATTGGAGTGCGGTAAGCTCCAAGAGCCGTGCCGGGGAGGATGCCGCGCAGGGCAGAGAAAAATGCGCACGCTCCAGATGTGTGAAGAAAGCAATCGATAAAGGAAGGCATCGAGGCTGACCCTATGCCACCCGCCTCATCCCCCTGGATCAACTTTTCGATCTCGCCCGCCTATGAGGCCGCGTATCAGGGTGTAGCGTTCGGTTTGACGCTCATTTCAGGGTGTGAACCGCTCGCCGATGGCGAGGCATTCGATCAACACAAGCGAAAGCTCCTCCGGCAAATGAGGAAGCGGGAAACCCTTGCCCAGATCTCCCAGCGTATCGACACCTACGACAGGTTCTTTCGCGCCTTCGGATACGAGTGCCCCCTGCCCCAGCACCTCAGAAGAACGATCAACAGCGGATTCCCGAGATACAACCTCATGGTGGACGCCCACTTCATGGCCGAGATGTGCGCGGGGATCCTTGTGGCTGTCACCGACTATGATCGGATCGAAGGTAGGCTCACGCTCGATGTCGCCCGGGCGGGCGAGACGTCCGCCGGTATGGGAGGACGCCAGTTCACGACAAAGGAGGGAGAGATCGTGCTCCGCGACGAGAGGGACATCATCTGCGTCCTCTGCCAGGGTGCGGACGAGAAGACACGAGTGAGGGATAATACCTCCCATGTCCTTTTCTACTCCTACGCCGTTCCCGGCATTGACGCAAGCCATCTCAGGGAGGGACTGGCCGTCGCCGCACAGACCGTCGCAGAGTTCGGCGGAGGAACCATCAAGGGCTTGGAGGTATTCGTCCCTTCCGCAGGGTGAGATTATTCGGCA
>CAYZAF010000634.1:0-3548 GCA_964476435.1 uncultured Syntrophaceae bacterium | reverse complement strand
TGGCATCAGCGTCACACTCCCTGCCTTCGTACTCTACGCTGCCCTCCCCGAATACTGCCGTTATTCGAGGTTTCTCTCCACAGAGAGGACAATCCTGCCTTCGTCCCGTCTCGAACGTGCGGGTGGCGAGACCGAGGGCATCATAGACAAAGAACCTGCCAAGGAGGGGTGTTCCTATTCCGAGGATCACCTTCACTACTTCCGTGGCTTGTACGAGGCCTATGAGCCCCGGAACCATGCCGAGGACGCCGGTCTCGCTGCAACTGGGAGAGAGCCGACTATCGGGCTGCTCCTGCACAAGACAGCGCATGCAAGGGCCGCCCTTCTTGGGCCAGAACACGCTTGCCTGGCCGTCGAACCCCACGGCTCCCCCAAATACGTAAGGCTTGCCTGTGAGATAACAAGCGTCGTTGAGAAGGTACTTCGTACCGAAGTTGTCAGAGGCATCCATGACAGCATCGAAGCCGTCAATGATAGTAAGGGCGTTCCGGGGTGTCAACCGCTCGGCAAAAGAAACGACGTTGACGTCAGGGTTGATGCGCTCGATCGCCGATCCAGCCGATTCGACCTTCAGCTTGCCGATGTCTTCCACACCATGGATCACCTGTCTGTTCAAGTTTGATGCTTCAACATTGTCAAAGTCGACAATGCCGATGGTGCCTACGCCAGAGGCCGCAAGGTAGAGTGCCGCGGAGGATGCCAGTCCTCCGGCGCCTACGATGAGCACCTTTGCGTTCATGAGCTTGATCTGACCAGCTTCGCCTATTTCCTTCAAGTACATGTTCCTGCTGTATCGTTCGAGCTGTCCCACAGAAAAGGTGGTATCCCCCACGGTCTGGCAACCGGCTGCGCGCCACGCGGCAAATCCTCCGGCTATGGAGCTGGCATTGAGGTAACCATGCTCCCTCAACTGCTCGGCCATGGAAAAGGAACGGACACCGATTGAACAATAGACGATGACTGGATCCGTCTTCTCTCCCGGCTGGCTGGCGACGTAGGTGATGAGCCCATTCTCTGAAACATGACGGGCGCCGCTGATGCGGCTCAGGTGAAATGCGGTTTCGCTGCGGATATCGAGAATCACGCTTCTTTTTTCTGATTCAAGGAGCGCCATCGTCTCCTCGATTGATATCTCCACGCCTTGTGAGGAATCCGTCTATTTCTCCTTATGTCTTAAGCATAGTTGACCGCGCACCGCGAGAGAAACGATGCCGGTCGCCATTCGTTGAGGCCTATATCCCTGATCCGTTTTCGAACATGGCAGGCAGGGGCTTGTTTTGGACTATCCTGGAGTTCGGGGGGACATCCTCGGTAACCCAGACGTTCCCGCCTATCTGCGATCCCTTGCCTATGGTGATCCTTCCCAGTATAGTGGCGCCCGAATAGATCACCACGTCGTCCTCTACGATAGGGTGCCTGGCGATGCCCTTCTTGAGGTTGCCCCTTTCATCGATTGCAAAGCTCCTCGCCCCTAACGTTACCCCCTGGTAGAGACGAACACTGTTGCCTATGATGGTCGTCTCACCGATGACGGTTCCGGTCCCGTGGTCGATGAAGAATCTTTCTCCAATGGTGGCTCCGGGATGGATGTCGATACCTGTGGCCGAGTGGGCCATCTCAGAAATGATGCGCGGTATGAGGGGAACCTCGAGCCGGTAAAGCTCGTGGGCTATTCTGTGGTTCGTTATGGCGACAAGGCTCGGATAGCAGAAGATGACTTCTCCCGTGCTGGTGGCAGCGGGGTCTCCCGCATAGGCTGCCTGCGCGTCGAGGGAGACCATCTTCCGGATGTGAGGAAGAGTGGATATGAATCGATCGGTCGTCTCCCGATACTCAGACTCATGCTCCAGGCACTCGGCCCGATCCTCTTCCTTGCATGAGAAGCAGTAACCCAGCTTGATCTGCTCGTTGAGGAGGCGCGCGGCCTCATCGAGCGCCGAACCGACGAAGTACTTCATCGTATCGGCCTTTACCTCGGTGTTCATGAAAAAGCCAGGAAAGAGGACCGCCTTGAGAAGGTCCACAATTCTGCCGAGGACTGCTGTCGACGGCATGGGCACGTCGTCGAAGTTCACGCCGTGATAGACGGGAAGGTAGGAATCCTTGTCGCAGAGGGCGTCAACGATAGGGGAGATGTCGAAGTTATGATTACCCATTCTCATGAATACTGATAATGTCTATAGAAATAGTAGCAATAAATAGTGATTATGTCAAGCACTTCTCATAAAATGTAGTAGAATTGTAAAGTTAATGTTGAAGGCCCTCGCCGCGCTATCGCACCCATTCGCTTCGACGGGCAAGAGGATGCGATGTTGCCCGCGTACACTGAGGACGGAAGGCCGAATGTCGAGCATGTTCGGGACCGGGGTTTTTTTGACGATCTCCCCATAGATGAGATACGGAAGGCGTCGCTCTCCGGGAAGTACGTGAATCGCTAAAAGCCCGATCTCCCTCCTCCCGTGTCGCTATGCATGCGAGACCCTGCTTCAGCTTCGTCGGAAACAAACCATAAGGTGACCGTATGGACTATCGCACCAAGATCCTTCACACGGGAAAAGAGAAAGATCCGTGGACCGGTTCGTCGAGCTTTCCCATCTTTCCGGGGTCGACCTTCGGGCAGAAAGATCCGATTACCTTCGACCAATACAAGTACGGGCGGAGCTCGAACCCCACCCGGGATGCGCTCGAGCAGACCGTGGCGGCCCTCGAAGGGGGGTCCCGCGGCTTTGCCTTTTCCTCCGGCATGGCGGCCATCTCATCCGTCCTTCTCCTCCTGAAGATGGGCGATCAGGTCGTGGTCTGCGAAGACGTCTATGGCGGAACGCACCGGGTCCTGACAAGGCTCTTTAACCGGTGGGGTCTCCGTTACACGTTCGCGGACATTTCCAGCGGGGAAAAGGTGAGAAAGGCAATCGAGCGAGACACGGTCGCGATATTTGCTGAAAGCCCTTCCAACCCCTTGCTCAAGATCACCGATCTTGCCGGTGTGGTGCAGGTGGCCCGAAAGAGGGGTATTCTCACCATCGTCGACAACACCTTCATGACCCCATTCCTTCAACGGCCTATTGAGCTCGGCTTTGACATCGTCATCCACAGCGCTACCAAATTCCTTGGCGGCCATAGCGACCTCATCGCAGGCGTAGCAGTCACGAGGGAAGAGGAATTGGGTAGCAGGCTTAAGGAGATCCAGGTCGCTTTCGGGGCGGTCCTCGGCCCCCAGGATTCCTGGCTCTTGATGAGAGGCATAAAAACGCTTGCAGCGAGGATGGAGATCCAGCAGAGAGGCGCACAGGTCATTGCCTCGTGGCTTTCGTCACGGCCGGAAATAGAGCGCGTCTATTATCCCGGTCTCGAATCGCACCAGGGCAGGGAGCTTCACTTCACTCAGGCGTCAGGTGCCGGGGCGGTCATCTCCTTTGAGCTGTCCACGGTGGAGGCGACCCATGCATTTCTTCGATCGGTGAAACTCCCGCTACTCGCCGTCAGCCTGGGCGGCGCAGAAAGCATTCTCTCCTATCCCGCGACGATGTCCCATGCCTCCCTCCCTC
>CAYZAF010000633.1:0-1655 GCA_964476435.1 uncultured Syntrophaceae bacterium | reverse complement strand
CTGGCGCGCTACAATGTGACAGCCAACGCGATCTCCCTCGGCATCGTCACCACGGAAATGACGAGCACCCTGCAGAACGACGAGAAAATGAAGGAGATATACCTGCGAAGGATCCTTCTTGGAAAGTACGCTGAGCCGGAGGACGTGGTCCCCGCGTTCGTATTTCTTTCCTCCGACGACGCAGCATATATTACGGGTCAGATCCTGCCGGTGGACGGCGGCTACGGAATGACGTAAGGCACATGGGGCGAAAAGCCCACGTGCGCTTCCCGCTCAAAGTGCCGCCGGTCGCGCACGAATCGGGAACAAGGCCTCGCGGGGTTGGATGGGGCAACTGAAAGCCCCTCAAGAGTGGCGTTGCAACAAAAATTTCGGGGAGGTGTTTCATGGCAGAGGTACCAACGACAATAAAGACGTGGCAGATGGCTGTGCCGTGGTCGAAAAACCGCGAGACGGGAGAAGTGACTCAAGGGAAGCTCGAGAAGACGGAGATCCCCGTGCCCGCCCTGAAGCAAGGGGAGGTGCTCGTTCAGATTGCCGGCTGCGGCGTGTGCCATACGGATCTGGGCTATTTCTTTGACGGCGTGCCCACGGTCAGCAAGCCCCCGCTGACGCTCGGACACGAGATCTCAGGGACCGTTGTGGCCGGAGACCCTGCGTGGCTCGGCAAAGAGGTCATCGTACCGGCGGTCATGCCGTGCCGGGCGTGCATCCTCTGCAAGACAGGAAGAGGGAACAGGTGCCTCGTCCAGAAGATGCCGGGGAACTCACTAGGCATTTACGGCGGCTTTTCAAGCCACATACCTGTGCCTTCCATCGATCTCTGCCTCGTTGCGGACAAAAAGGGCTATCAGCTCGAGCAGCTGGCGGTGATCGCGGACGCCGTCACCACGCCCTACCAGGCGTCTAAGAGGGCCGACCTCCAGCCTGGGGACAACGTGATCATCATAGGCGCCACAGGGGGAGTGGGCGTCTACATGGCCCAGACTGTCAAGGCTCTGGGCGCAAAGACGGTCATCGGCATTGCGAGGAACCCCGACAAGCTGAAGAGGGCCCTCGAATACGGCTGCGACCACGTGATCAGCACCGTGGACAAGGCAAACAAGGACATCGTGGGCGAGTGGAGGAACTACTGCAAGGGTAAAGGCCTTGCCAACACAGGATGGAAGATCTTCGAGGTGACGGGCACCAAGGCCGGCCAGGAGCTCGCGCTCGACCTTCTCTCCTTCGTGGGCAAGCTCGTGCTCGTCGGCTACGGCCTGGCAAAGACCGAGTACATGATGTCGAAGCTCATGGCCTTCGACGCAGAGGTGATCGGGACGTGGGGCTGTCTGCCGGAGTATTACCCGATAGTCCTCGACATGGTTCTCAGCAAGAAGATCGTGATAGACCCGTTCGTCGAGGTGCGCCCCATGAGCACCATAGCCGCAACGTTCGACGAGATCCACAAAGCCGGGTCTCCTGCGAAGAGGGTCGTTCTGAAGCCTGACTTCTAGGAAACAAAAAAATTTTGAGGAGGGACGTATGGGACTTGAGTGGATGCCAAGAGAACATGGACTAAAGGATCACGACCGCCACGGCAAGGAGAACTGGGGCACGGAGGCGCCGTGTACGGTATACGAGAAGAAGCCGTTGACGGACCCAAAGGGGAACGT
>CAYZAF010000632.1:0-5586 GCA_964476435.1 uncultured Syntrophaceae bacterium | reverse complement strand
TCTCTGTTCCTCTTCGGGAGTGCAGATTCCTTCCTCGGCGCCAAGGAGCGCCTCTTCCGGGCACTCAATGGGATGCCCTTTTTCACCTATATCAACGTCGGTCTCGAATCGCCCGACGAAGCCACACTGAAAATCCTCGGCAAGCCTATCTCCGCGAGGCAGGTCCGGGACGCCTATGGCCGCATGTTCGATATCAACAGGGACTACGAACGCATAGAGGTGAGCGCCAATTTCGTCATGGGCCTCCATCTTCCGCCAGCCCATCTTGACTCGCTCATTGGGCTCTCGAAAGAGGGCCGGCCTCCCTGCGGCAAGGGTACCCTCTACGTGTCGCCCATGGTCGCGGACGATAGGACCGGGCCTTCGGAGAAACGGGCCTTGCTAGCCCAATTCAACAGAGTCAAGAGGGAGAGCACCCTTCCTGCATTTCTCTACCTGATCCAGAGATTGTAGGACAGATATGGGGCCGCCGGCTCTGGTCAAGGCGCGCATGATCCTTTCTGGCTTGCGGTATCGGCAATTGAGGGGTGGGCCTCACCTGATCTTTCTCCCTCGCATCGACAGGCCGAATGGATTCTCGAATACGTGGAAATCTTTCAGGTTGCTCCTTTTCAACAACGAGATGACCTCGTCTTTCGTATAGGCCGAGGCAATCGATGATCTCAGGCCTTCCCTCATCACTTTCTTTGCGCTCATCCCCATGGTCATCACAACTATCGGATTCGTGTCCCTCTTCAGGTCCCCCACGAAGTACAAGCCATCCGCCTTCAATACCCTCTCTATCTCATTGAACACGGCTACCGGTTGTGACCACTCGTGCAGCGAGCCGCACGTGAATACCCCGTCGAAATACCCGTCCTCGAACGGAAACTTTTGGGTGGCATCTCCGGCCAGAGCGACGATCCGGTCCCTGAGACCGTATGTCTCCGCATTCCTCTCGGCCAACCTCTTCATGTCCCCGCTTACTTCCAGCCAATAGAGACGAGACCCTGTCGTCTCTTTCAGCCATTCGAGGCCCAGGTACCCGGGACCAGGTCCTATCTCCAGGACCGTTCCTCCCCTGATGCCGTGCTTCAGTATGGCTCCGGTTTCCAATAGGCCCCTGTCCTTCAGCTTCCTCTGCATCTCGTCATAGTCCCGGACAATGGATTCCCCCACAATTCCTCGATTCGTCTCGGGCACCCTTGGTCTTGTCATTGCAGCCTCCTCCTCTGATTTCCTTGGTACGAAGATCCTCCTTTTCCCTTCTCACCCACCGACTATTCTTCGTGCCTGCCGGTTATAGTCAGTACTGACTATAGTATACTCAGGCCTGACTATAAGGTCAAGAAAAATCGCATCCTGACCAAGACCGAAAGCCGGATGGCGCGGTTGAGGAGCGCAAGATAGATTCATCTTTACAGCCCTTGGTCTCCGGGATTATATTTAACCAGTCCTGTAAAGGATAAAAAAACACCCGGAGGCAGCAATGAAAGAGCAAGTGCAGGCAGTCATAACGAAACTGAGACCCATGCTTCAAAGGGACGGGGGGGATATCGAGCTTATCGACGTGGCGGACGGGGTCGTGAAAGTAAAATTGACAGGGGCATGCGGAAGTTGCCCGATGAGCACGATGACCCTGAAGATGGGCGTGGAGAACGCGCTGAAAAGGGAAGTTCCCGGCGTCAAAGAAGTCGTCTCCGCGTAGGCCTCATAATATTGTTGACAGGAAAAATTATTTTTGCATAATATGGTTTTCGAAAGGGGGTGAGGCGTATGGCTTGCGGAACAAAGGGCTGCGCGACCAAGAAAGCCACACCGAAAAAGAAAGAGGCACCAAAAAAGGAAAAGAAAGGTAAGAAGTAGCTGAATGGGGGGAACCGGGTTCCCCCCATTCTCTTCTATGGACGCAAGGGAAAAGCTGCTCGTCATCACGAACGACAAAGTCTTGCGTGAGTGGTTTGAGGAGTTTGTTCGGCAATACCCCGGCTTCCGCCTCTTGATCTGCCCCGATGTCAGCGAGGTAGAGGCGGGGATAGCCGAAAATAAACCTCACGTCTCTCTGCTGCACATCCCCCTGCGCACCCAATTCGACGTTCGAGTATTTCAAAGGATAAGAGCATGTGATCCTTTCCTTCCCATTGTCGCGATAGCCGATGCCGGAGACGCTGCCAGCCGGCTTCAGTCTTTGAGGCACGGGGCTTACGCGGTAATCGAGCAGCCCCTTGTCCGGACAGACGAGATCCATTCCATTCTCAGCAATGCAGCGAGCGGCTACAGGGAACGATGTGAGGCTGCCAGGGGAATGACAGAGATGAAAAGCAGGTGCGAGACCGACAGGCTCAACCTGGTGGAGCTGGAGCTGGTGAAGGGTCTCCAGCGCATGATAGGAGAAACGGACGAGCCTGTATCGATTCTCAAGCACGCCTTTTCGCTCATGAAAGGGTATCTCGTCTTCGACGTGTTCGCGGCCCTCGTCCCGAGGCGGGAAGAAGTGGAGATCCACGTCTATCCGAGTGCGCCCATAAGGGAAGAGATCGCCGAGGCCATTCCAGGAACGCTCATAAAGAGGATGGCTGCCCTCGCAGGGGAACAGGAGAGAAAAATACGGATTATTATGGGGGACGCCGACGCTATGGCCGGCCGGTCTCTCTCCGATGATCTCAGATCGGTCATAGTGCCTCTTATCACCGCTGCCAAGACGCATGGCTACGCGGGCATGTACCGTGAAAGACCGTTCGACTATGAGGAGGAGTCAGTATTCAAGAGGTTCTGCGCCCATATCGCCACTGCCCTGGAAAAGATCGGACTCTTTGAGGAGATAAGGGTCCTTTCAACGAACGACGGCCTTACCGGCCTCTATAATCATCTTTTCATAAAATCGAAGCTGGAGCAGGAAATGCAGCGGTCCCAGCGATACGGGTCTCCCCTTTCGGTCCTCGTCTTCGATATTGACGACTTCAAGGAGATCAATGACCGGTTCGGCCACTTGGCGGGGGATACTGTGCTCGCGGAGCTGGCGCGGATGTTGCAAACCGGAGTAAGGAGCATCGACAGCGTGGGGCGCCTCGGGGGCGAGGAGTTCCTCGTGGTCTTGCCCGAGACAGACGGCAGGGCTGCGACCACAATAGGCGACCGTCTCAGGGAGAATCTTTCGAACCACGTCTTCCGATACGGTGACAAGGAGATCAGCGTCTCGATCAGCGGCGGCGTCGCTTGCTTCCGTAACGACAGGGACATGGGCAGCCTCATAGGGACGGCGGACGAGAATCTCTATAGGGCGAAAAGGGAAGGGAAGAACATGGTGTACTATGACGAAGACAGGTGATGGGCATAGCATTGCCGTAAGGCTTCTGGGGGACCTGATAAGGCTCGATACCTCCAATCCGCCAGGGAACGAGGAGATCGCCGTCCAGTTCATGGAGGCGACGCTGGCAAGGGAGGGCATTGGATCCCAGGTCTTCATGCCGGCGCCCAGGAGGGCCAATATACTCGCCCGCCTGAAGGGCAAGAAGGCGGGCAGGCCGGTCGTGCTCCTCGGCCACCTGGATGTCGTCCCGGCCCATGACGAAGGGTGGGTCGAGCCGCCCTTCAGTGGCGCCATCCGCGACGGGTTCATCTACGGCCGCGGCGCCATAGACATGAAGTCCCAGCTCGTCTGCCATCTCCTCGCTTTCATCGACCTTTATCGCTCGGGGGTGACGCCGGAGAGGGACATCATCTTTCTTGCCACGGCCGATGAGGAGACGAGCGGAACCCTCGGCGTGGAGCACGTGCTCCACAAAGTCGACGACTTACCCCGGGCCTCATTCGTCTTAAGTGAAGGAGGCTTCATCACAGAAGGAGGGGGCCTCACGCACGCGCGCGTCTCAGTGGGGGAGAAGCAGATCTGCTGGTTCATGATGCGGGCGACAGGCGCAGGCGGCCACGGCTCCATGCCGCACAGGGACAGTGCGAACGACAAGATCGTCAGGGCAGCGCACCGGATCATCGAAGAGAAGCGCCCTTTGAGGCCTACGCCCATCGTGACGAGGTACATGAACGGCCTTTTCAAGGGAAAGAAGATCGCGGGCATGACCTTCTCCTCTTTGAGAGAGGCCCTCAAGGATAAGCGGTTTCGGGCATTCGTCGAAAGCGACCCGTCCCTCAGCTCCCTTTTGACCAACAGTGTGGCCCTGACGATGCTTCGGGCGGGCGACAAGGTGAATGTGATCCCTCCGGAGTCCGTGGCCTACTTCGATGCCCGCATACTGCCCAATGTGGACCATGGCGCCTTCCTCAACAAGGTAAGGAAGAGTGCGGGGCCTGAAGTGGAGGTGAGCCTCGTAAACGAGACCCATTCGGTTCCCTCCTCGTACAGCACCCCGTATTTTCGGAGCATCGCAAGGGCTGTCAGAAGCGTGGCCGGACCGATCCCCGTCCTGCCTTTCATGACGACCGGCGCGACCGACCTGCGCCATTTCCGCAGCCTCGGCATCCCTGCCTACGGCCTCTTTCCCATGGCCCTGCCGGACGAGGAGCACCTGAGGATGCACGGGGTCAATGAGAGGCTCTCCATTGAGAGCCTCGAGCAGGGTCTCAAGGCCACTGGGGAGATCGTGCGCTTCCTCGCGTCCTACGCGCCTCCCGGATAGCCTTTGCTTGCCCTGAGATACTCTATGTTCGTCTAGGGTGTCCGGCCAACCGCCTGTTCGGTATCGCGATCTGCGGCGCCCTCTTCGCCGCACGGCCTCCGACGTACCCAAGTACAGTCTCCGGCCAGCACGGCTCAGATTGCATCCCCATCTCATCGATCCCTCCATGCGATTGTCCATCCACGCCGGGTCTAGCAGTCGACTGACCCGGCGATGAAAAAGCGTTAGAATCCATACACAGACCGAATAAATAGTGAACCCCGTCTTTGCCCGTCCGGGAGGGCTGTTCCTTCTCCATTCGCATCGCTGGAGCGCTGGGGTACCCGTTCACGGAAGGCGAGCGTAGCCGGACCGGTGTGCGAGCCCCGCGCCCTCTGGGTGCGGGGCTTCACCTAAGGCCACGCGCTGACTCCGAGGCGCAGCTCCTCAGTAGGGCGCTCTGTTTGCGGAGGACCGCACAACAAACCGAAAAGGCCAGGAACCCGCGACCAAGGATATTCCCGTCTCGCGGGTGGCTTCGCAATCGGTGCGTGAGCGAGGCTGGAGTCTGAAACGGGTCAGCGCGGAGGCGCAGCGAATCGAAAGGAATAGCCCTCCAAACGGACGGGTGTTTTTGGGATTCTCGGAGAAGACGATCCAACACAAGGTCTGCCATGGAGCGGTGAGACGGTACAAATCGCCAGGGAATACGGCATCGGTAGCGTTCACCGAGACTGAGACGCGAACCTACTCAGCTCAGGTGGCGCTTCAGCGTTTCGGAAGGAATAGCCCGGTCCAGTGAAGCCGGTTGTCTGTGAAGCCCCACGCGGTCATCGCACCGGGGGAGACATCGGGAAAACTGACGGGTGGCCCCAGTTTAGGGAAAGGGTTTCTGCCCGCCAACCCTTGACAAGGGCCGCATCTTCTAGAACAATAGGGAAGGAGCTTGAGCGGAAGGCTCCGTTTTCACCGGGTCTTTCCCTTCTTGCGGGAG
>CAYZAF010000631.1:0-1927 GCA_964476435.1 uncultured Syntrophaceae bacterium | reverse complement strand
GCTTTGTGTCCCCCAAAATCGTGGGGGGCTGCCTGCAGGTCGGCTATGGCATCCTGGAGCGCATCGATCGCCCTTTCGATCCTGGGGTGCTCCGCTGCCTCCCGTGCTACGGGACCCTGGGCAAAAGCTGTCCCCACCGCTCCCGCGGTCATGCCGACGAGGAAGAAAGCGAGCATTGCTGTGCAGATGACTTTTTTCATAAAACCTCCTTTCTATGAGTAGCTGCCTTGTACTCCAACCATATTCGTATTTGAAGCGCCATCCCCTAAAAGAGCGGGATCATGGTCAGGTCTACGTTCGTGGCGTTCCCTGTCCTTAAGTCTGCCAGAGCTGGAATGGAAATCGCCTTCTTTGCGATTGGGGCGGACGAAGACCAGCCGAAGCCCTCCACGCCGTAGAAAGCGCATGCAAAGCCGCCGGGAAGATCGAGTATTGTATACGAACCTCCGCTCGCCATCTGCGTTGCCGCGTTGATTGCATCCGTGATCATGCCCCCATGAGAGGCGAGAATAACGCCGCTGTCCAACTGGCCAATGAGGCCGTCCGGCAGGATGACACTGCCCGCGATGCTGTAAGGGACCGCCGGAGAAGCCGGGACAAGGGCGGCCAGCTGTGTCTGGGTGAGCGACGCGTAGCTACCACTGCTCGGCTGAAGGAGGAATGCGGCGCTCGGGCTGTAGTCGAGGCTATTGAAAACAACTTTATAGCCGCCGAGGCCTTCAGTTGGAGCGGCCGAATTCAGGTTTATGGAACTCGCGTTATACGTGCCATAAAGGAGAGGGCCCTGGGACAAGGCAAAACCGGTGGTGAAGCCGCCGGTGAACGGATTGAGGTGGCGGAAACGGATCTCGTGCGGTATGGTCTCATTCTGGGGGGTCTGGTAGAAGTTGAGCCATGCACCGGTCGGTGCGAGGCCGGAGGCGGTCACGGAGACGTCGGTATCGGTGACCATCGTAACCTGGGGTATCACCGTGGGGCTCGAGGAGGGCGTTGTCCCCTGCGTCACCGGCACGTTCTCGATGATCACGGTCTCGTAGCCCACGCCGCGGAGAATGACGTCATAATAGCCCGGCGCGAGGGGGTAGAGGACGAACCGGTTGTTCGTCGCGTCCCACGTGGTCACGCGCTTCATTTCGTAGTATTGGTTGGATGCGTCTGCCTGCTCGGCCTTGAAGACAAAGAGGGCTGTGGAAGCGTTGCCCGCAGCCGTGGAATCGATGGTGCCCACTATGGCGCCTGCGTTGTTGAGATCGAAATAGGCCAGCCTCGGCTTAAGGTAGTAGTCGGTCTGCCCGTTCCGCTGCACATCCACAATATCCTCACCCGCGTTGAAGTCGATGGCGAGGTTGAGGGGTGTTGTCTGGCTCACCATAAAGGTGCCGGCGAGCCTGATGCCGTGGGTGTAATCGGGAATGTAAAGGGGCGCAACATTGCTGCTCGCATCGACCACTTCATTATTGTAAGTAAGACCTAAGGAGGTCGCCGAGGCGGTGAGGGTATCCTCGGTGCCTGCGAGAAAGAGCCTGATCTGCTGGTAATTCCCCTGGGGAAGCTGGATGTTTTGCCAGAGGGCCGACGAAATGTTCCCGTTCGCCAGGGTCAAGAGATCGATAGTCACCGGGGTGATGGGGAACTTGAGCCAGCCCGGATCTTGCGGACCTGCCGCGTTGCTCGTGTGGAACCAGATTGCTTCGAGGGTGATGTAGACGTTGTTGTAACCGTACGCTGGGGCGTCGGTAATATGCATGTTCACGGCGCCGGCGCTGCCGGCGCTGCCGGTGCTGCCGGCGCTGCCGGACGAGCCTCCACCGCCACCACCACACGCACCCAGGAAGACCAAACACAAGACCATAGCCGCTGTGAAGACTTTCTTGCCTCTCATGCGACAACCTCCTTACGAGATTTGATGGCCCTCCGCGGCACGCAC
>CAYZAF010000630.1:0-3791 GCA_964476435.1 uncultured Syntrophaceae bacterium | reverse complement strand
AGGGTTCTCGGAGCATTCGGCCAGATCGATGTTCTCGTCAACAACGCGGGGATTATCGTGGTAAGGCCTCTTGTCGATCTCAAGGAAGAGGATTTCGACCGCATCTTCGCGGTCAACGTCAAGGGCAGCTTCCTCTGCGCTCAAGCAGTAGTGCCCCACATGATCCGGAGAAAGAGCGGCAGGATCATCAACATCTCTTCTGTCGCGGCCAAAAGACCAGGTCCGCTGCAAACAGCATATGCGGCGTCTAAGCATGCCCAGATCGGTCTCACCCAGGCCTGGTGCGTGGAGCTGGGTCAGTACAATATCACCGCGAATGCCGTGTGCCCGGGCTTTGTCGATTCACCCATGTGGTCGGAACATCTGAGCCCGGCGTATGCCCCCGCCTTCGGGGTGGAGCCCTCGCAGTTGATCGAGACAGTGGCGCGGGCCAACTCTCCTTTAGGAAGGCCGCAGACCGCGGAGGAAATCGGTGAAGCGGTCGCCTATTTCTGCAGAGCGGACAACGCGTCGGGGCAGGCGCTGGTGGTGGATGGAGGGCATGCCATGTGGTAGCGAGCAATGGATGCGCAAAAAGGGGAGTCGGCGCCCTTCGTATTCACCGGCCTTTCGGATAGACTATGGTGAAAAAGGAGGGATAGGGGAACCTAAAGGGAGCGTCAAGCGTAAAGATTGAAAAGGGGGTATATCGATGAAACAGAGAGAGTGGACGGTTACGTTGGGTATCATTGTAGTGATGCTATCCCTGATCGCATTCTCGGGGGTAGCGATCAGTGCCGATTCGGCCCAGGGAAAGCCCATAAAGCTTGGGGTCCTCGTCGATTTCACCGGTCCCATGGCAGTAGTGGGTCCGCCTGTGGTGGATGGCGTCAAGCTGCGCCTTGAGCAGGCAAACTACAGGGTCGCCGGGAGGCCGGTGGAGCTTGTGGTCGAGGATGCGGCGACCGATGCTTCCATCGCAGCCGAAAAGGCAAAGAAGATGGTGGAGAGAGACGGCGTCTCCTTTGTCATCGGTCCGGTTTTGAGCGGAATGCGGATGGCCATTCTCCCGTATCTGGCCAGGCAGAAAGTTCTTGGGATAAGCGTCCACGGCGAAATACTCGACGGGACGAAATTCGGCAATGACATAATCTATCCTTATACCGTTGGCATTTCATCCTTGCCGGTTGCCCAGTACGCATCCAAGGATCTTGGCTTCAAGACAGCCACCTGCATCGGCGCAGACTTCGACGCGGGACACGGTTACATAGAAACGCTGGTCGCGCAGTTCCAGTCGATGGGGGGAGGGGCGGTCCAGAAACAGTGGGCTCCCCTCGGGACAATGGACTGGGCGCCCTATCTTACGAACCTCAAGAAGGCCGACTGTGTGGCAGTCTGGACGATAGATAGTGACATCGTGCCTTTCATGCAGCAGTACAAGGCATTTGGCCTCACCATGCCGATAGTGATGCCCGAAGCGAACGTTCTGGTCTCATCGATTGTCAAGGAAAAGGGGGAAATTCTGAAAGGGATAGTGGGCAACATCAGCTACCACTGGGGTCTGGACTATCCCGCCAACAAGAAGTTTGTAGCGGCTTGCATGGCAAAATACAAGAGGCTGCCGGAGCACCATGAGGCGCACGGCTATGCCGGCGCTTCGGTATTCTTGGCCGCCCTGGAAAAGACAAAGGGGGATACTTCGTTCGACAAATTGAAGAAAGCGGTTCTTGAACTCAAAATGGATACTCCCCAGGGCCCGCTGTTCTTCGATCCCAACCTTGTTGGCCGCAGCAACGCTCATATTTGCGATATCGAGAAGGTGAACGGCGAGTGGGTATGGCACACGATCAAGACTGTTGAGCGGCCGCGTGACCCTGGGTACTGAAAAGCCATAAGGAATAAGACCCCGATGCCGGCTGTAAGGCCAAACCGGCATCGGGGAGAAGAGGCCGGCTTTAGTGAACACCCTTGTCCTGAATACGCTGAACGCGATCTCGTACGCCGCCATCCTATTTCTCCTCGCTTCCGGCTTTTCCCTGATCTTCGGAGTGATGGGCGTCCTCAACCTGTCTCACGGCGCGTTGTACATGGTCGGCGCCTACGTTGGCTGGACGATCGCCGTCAAAGCCGGAGCGAGCTTCTGGCTTGGCGCGGTAGCCGGCGGGGCGTGCGCGGGACTCATAAGTCTCGTCATGGAGGCTGGCTTTTTCAGGCGTCTTTACAAACAGCTTAACGAGCAGATGCTTTTGACATTCGGCTTTGTCTACATCATCGACAACGTGGCCAGGTGGATCTGGGGATCGACATACAAGGCGCCCTTCACGTCGCCCGTTCTGCTGGGAAGTATGAAGGTATTGGGCGCGAGATACCCCACCATGCGAATGGTGATCATCCTCGTCGGAGCAGTCATCGCCGTAGGGTTGTGGTGGCTGCAGGACCGGACCAGGGCGGGGGCCATGATCCGGGCGGGTATGGACGATAGGGAGATTGCCATGGCCCTCGGCATAAACCTGCCTGTAGTGGCGACGATTATCTTTTTTGTCGGCTCCTTCATCGCTGGTTTTGCCGGTGTTGTAGGTGCCCAGGTAATGGGTATCTATCCTGAGATGAGCATGGCGATCATGCTCCTGGTATTGGCAGTCATCATCATCGGAGGTGTCGGCTCTGTCCAGGGTACCGTGCTCGGCGCCCTCGTGCTGGGGGCGATAGACGCCTTCGGGAAAGCCCTTTTTCCCGATTACGCGATGTTTACCGTGTACATGGCGATGGTAGTGGTCCTCATTATCAAGCCGTCCGGTATCCTTGGAAGGCAAGGCTGACCCATGGCGAGGGAGCGGACATTGGCCTACGCGGTTTCCCAGTGGAAAGTATTCCGCTTTACCCCGCAGATCATTGTGGCCCTCGTCCTTGTGGCCCTCGTTCCCATGGGGCCCACGTACGTGCAAAGCCTTGCGACAAAGATCCTCATCTTTGCGATCTTCGCCATGAGCCTCGACCTTCTTATGGGATACGCCGGCATCCTATCCCTGGGGCATGCAGCCTTTTTCGGCGTGGGAGGCTACACCGCAGGTCTTTTGGCAGTCCGTCTCGGCATGGACAACCTCTGGATCGGCCTGCTTTGCGGGGTCCTGCTGGCAACGCTTGTCTCCATCCTCTTCGGGATCATAACCCTTCAGGTGCGGGGTATATACTGCATTCTCATCACTTTCGCCCTCGGTCAGCTTCTCCACAGCCTCGCGTCGAAATGGCGCGACATAACCGGGGGAGACTACGGGCTGTATGGCATCCCCCTTCCCACGCTGGGTTTCGTCCATTTCGAATGGAGCGCCGCCTCTTACTACTATCTCGTCTTGATAGCCTTCGTCATCTGTTTCTTTCTCCTCTACCGGCTCGTCAAGTCCCCCTTCGGAAAGACCCTGCAGGGAATCAGAGAGGGTGAATCGAGGATGGCTGCCCTCGGCTATAATACATGGCTCTTCAAGTACGTCGCGTTTGTCGTCGCCGGAGTGTTTGCCGGCGCGGCAGGGGTTCTCTCTGCCTACCATAACGGCATCATGGTTCCGGGCGATCTTGCCGTCGCGAACTCGGGTCTCGCGATGCTCATGACGATCGCCGGCGGCACAGGCACCATTTATGGCCCGGTTATCGGGGCCGCGCTGATAATAGTTATCCAATACTACGCATCCATAGTCACCCCCGATAGGTGGCCTCTCATTCTGGGCCTCGCTTTCGTCTTAGCGATCATGTACTCCCGGGCCGGCGTCGGCGTCTACCTTTATAGATTGTGGAAAAGGATGCTTTGAGGATGGAGG
>CAYZAF010000629.1:0-5410 GCA_964476435.1 uncultured Syntrophaceae bacterium | reverse complement strand
AGTGAAGGACTATCGGTTGTTGGAAAACGCCTGCCCAAGTGGGACGCCAGCGTCAAGGCAACGGGAGCCGCGAAGTACACGTCGGACCTCAAGCTCCCGGGGATGCTCGTCGGCAAGATACTCACGAGCCCCCACCCCCACGCGCGGATTGTCAGGATCGATGCCTCCAAGGCCGAAAAGCTCCCCGGCGTGAAAGCCGTCATCACCTTCGGGGACGTGCCGAAGACCATATTCAATCCGAACAAGCTCGGTTTGATACTCCGCCACCCCGAGGGTGAAGTGAAGGACATGTACGTGCTGAGCGATAAGGCTCGCTTCGTTGGCGACAAAATTGCCGCGGTCGCAGCAATTGATGAAGCTACGGCCGAAGAAGCACTGAAGCTCATCGAGGTGGAATACGACGTCATGCCTGCGGTTTTCGATGCCATGAAGGCAATGAAGCCCGGGGCCCCGAAGGTACACGACTTTGCCGAGAACAATATCGCCCTGCACAAGCAGTTTCCCGTCTGCTGGGGCGATGTCGAAAAAGGGTTCAAGGAGGCGGACTGCGTCGTTGAAGAGAACTTCCGGACGGCGAGGAACCATATTTCCCAGCTCGAGCCCTGTGCGTGCGTCGCCTCTTTAGGCCCCGACGGCAGGCTCACAATCTGGTCCCCGAGCCAACACATATTTCTCCACAGGAGGAAAATAGCCGAGATATTCGGGATGCAGGAGGGCATGATAAAATGGGTGACGCCCCACATCGGCGGCGCCTTCGGCAAACACGGCAGCTTCAGCCTGGAGCCGGTCACCGTCGCCCTTGCGCTGAAGACCGGAAAGCCTGTAAAGATCGCGTACAGCCGCGAGCAGGATCTGGTGGGCACCGAGCTTCGGCAAAGATACATCTCATCGGTCAAGGTGGGGGCAAAGAAAGATGGCACGCTCACTGCCGTGCGGGAGAACTTAATCGTCGATGGGGGTGCCTATTTCAGTCATAACAGCTCGACCACCGACGTGAACATGGGCTCCTTTGTCGGTCTTTACCGCTGCCCCAACGTCGACGCCCATGCCGATTGTGTCTACACCAACCTCCCCGTCACCGGAGGCGTGCGCGGGTACGGCGATTCTGAAGCAACGTGCGTTCTGGAGCAGACGATAGACAAGGCGGCCAAACAGATGGGCATAGACCCTTTGGAGATGAGGCTGAAGAACGTAAAGAAACCGGGGGAACCGTCGCAGACGGGCCTCCCCTTGGAAACCTGCTCCCTGGAAGCGATCATCAAGCTCGGCGCGGAAAGAATAGGCTGGAAGGAAAAGAAGCAGAGGCCGAGACAGGAGGGAACAAAGAGGCGCGGAATCGGCATGGGCATCATGATGGACGTGAGCGGCGCCCAGCCCTTCAATCTTCAGATAAGAAACGCCTTCATCAAGTTCAACGAGGACGGCTCGATCAACCTTTCCACGTGCATCGCCGATATGGGTCAGAATCTTCTTGGGACAATGGCCCAGATGGCGGCGGAAGTCCTTGGGCTCAATTACGAAGATGTCCACATGGTCTCCGGTGATACGGATAGTACGATGTTCGACACCGGGCAGCACGCGAGCGGTGGTTGTTACCAACTGGGCCATGCCGTCATCCAGGCGGCCGAGGAGGCCAGAGGGCAGCTCTTCGAGCGGGCTGCAAGAGAGCTGGGAGTGGGGGCGGCACAATTGAGCGTCAAGAACCGGACCGTCTATGTGACCTCAGACCCCGAGAAGTCGATTCCAATCGCCGATGTTGCGAAGGGGGCTACCTACAATTTCGAAGGAGAGCATCTCGATATCTCCGGCAAAGGCTCTTTCTCACCGACCCATAACCCGCCGCCTTTTGCTGCTGCCTTCGCCGACGTAGAGGTCGACGTCGAGACCGGGGAAGTGAAGATAAAGAAGATAGTCTATGTCTTCGATTGCGGCAAGGCTATCAACCCGACGACCGTGGAGGGCCAACTGCAGGGAGGGGTCGTCCAGGCCATAGGCTACGCTCTCACGGAAGACTACGTGGTCGACACGGAATCCGGTATACTGCAAAGCGACAATTTCAATACCTATAAGCTTCCCTCCGCGCTCGATATGCCGGAGATAGAGGTGGTGATCTACGAGGAGGCCGCCCCTTCGGGTCCCTTTGGGGCACGGGGAGTGGGTCACGGCACGATGATCGCCGTCACGCCGGCCATATTGAACGCAATCTATGATGCAACGGGCATAATCGTGACAGAAGCGCCTGCCACGCCGGAAAGGATTCTGGCTGCGCTGAAGAAGGTCGTGTAGGATCGTGCTTCGATGAAGCACCATGGACCGGGATTTCCGTATATCTTCATCCGTCTTGCTCTCCGCGCGAATCATTTGTATGTAAACGGCTTCCGGCAGAGAGCTAAAACACTAATCGAGAGGGGGTTTCAGATGAGGCAGGTGTCGAGATTGCAGATTTTGTCATTGGTGGTTTTGGCGGTTTTTCTCGCGTCTTACGCCTCCGGTCCGGCAAGAGCCGCGGAGCCGATCAAGATTGGCGGCCTTTTTGAATTGACGGGGTTTCTCAATCCCATCGGGAAAGACGCCCAGCAGGGAGCAATGATCGCAATAGAGCAGGAAGGCGGAAAGCTCATGGGCAGGCCCCTCGAATTCATTGTCGAGGACTCGGCAACGGACCCATCGACGACTATGGACAAGGCGAGGAAGCTCGTCGAGGTGGACAAGGTCAAAATAATAGTAGGTCCAATATTCGGGCCCTGCACTACAGGTCTCGCCGGTTATGGGGACAAGGTTCAGATCCCGCTCATCTCTATCGCACCCCTCGACGACGCAGTGATACTTCAGAACAAATGGTCATTTTCGACACCAGGCACCGATACAGGGATGGGCTATCCCATGGGCGTCTTTGCGGCCACGAAACTGGGCTATAGGCGTGTGGCAACCCTAGGGAGCGACTTCGAGGCAGGCCACGAGTTCATAGGAGGCTTTGTCCAGGGGTTCCAGGAAAACGGAGGCAAGATCATTCAACAGCAGTGGTCGCCGCCGGGCAGTACCAACATGATGCCCTTCCTTATTGCAGTAGACAAGCAGGCCGATGCGCTTTGCGCTTGGTGGCCCGGCGCCGAGGGATTCTCAGGTTTCAAACAGTATACCGAGCTAAAAATGAAGTTGCCCATAATGGAACCGGAAGACGGGGGAACCCTCGCTAGCCCCCTCGTGACCAAGGGGCTTGGAGAGGGTGCCATCGGCGCTTACACCGCCGTTTTGTACAGCTACTTGGCTGATAAGCCGGGGAACAAGGAATTTGTGGCAGCCTACCAGAAGAAGTATGGTGTGGCTCCCGGCCCTATAGCGGGATGTGGGTATGCCGCGGTCAAGATTGCGCTTGAGGGCCTCAAGAGAGCCGGTCTTAATAGTTCGAGCCAGAAACTGAGAGATGTCCTCATGTCACTAAAAATGGATTCAGTCCGTGGCCCCGTGGACTTCCAAAACAGGCGGGTGACAAGCTACACCGCCCCGATAGTGAGGATCGATCAGAATTACGTGCCGCAGATCGTGGCCGAGTATCGTACCAAGATAGATATCGTTGGCGGAAAGTTTGTCTACAGCCTGGAGAAATAGGGGCTTAAGGCCCGCCGGGGCCTCGGGAATGGTTTCATGGATGTGGTGATCGTTTCCGTACTGAGCGGCATGTCTTACGGCGTCGTCCTTTTTCTCGTCGCCGCAGGGCTTTCGTTTGTCCTCGGTCTCATGGGGATAGTCAACGTCGCCCACGGCGCACTGGTGATGACGGGCGCCTATGCGGGCATACACGTTGCGAAAGCAACCGGAAGCTTAATCCTGGGAGGGCTCGCGGGGGCCCTCCTTGCCGGCCTGGTCGGTTTTTTCCTTGAGCGAGCTTTCCTCAGGAATCTCTACAAATTCCAGCTTGAGCAGATACTCGTTACCTTCGGCTTTATTTATATTCTCGCCAACATCCATCTATGGGTGTACGGCTCCTGGCCGCTGGACGCTTTCGTTCCTTCCGTCCTGAACGGATCCGTGGTCATAGGGAGGTTCTCTTTCAGCGTCTTTCGCCTTCTCATTATGGGCATAGGCGCCGTCCTCTGCCCCGTACTCTGGTGGATACAGGACCGAACGCGCATAGGCGCCGTCATCCGGGCGGGAATGGATGATCCGGACATGCTCTCAGTCATGGGCATCAACCTGCGCCCCGTGAACATCGCCGTCTTCTTTGCCGCCGCGAGCTTAGCCGGCTTTGCGGGCGTGATCGGCGCCTTCCCCCTGGGGGGCGTCACCCTCGGACTCGGGCAAGACATGATCTTTTTGGCCATTGCCGTGGTTGTGGTGGGAGGCGTCGGCTCCATTCAGGGCGCCTTTGCGGGCGCTTTGACAATGGGCGTCTTTTCCTCCGTTGCCGGCACGTACCTGCCGGCCGCAGCTATATTCGTCCCTTATTTCCTCATGGTGGCGATCCTTATCTTTCGCCCCCAGGGGCTTCTCGGCAGATCAGAGGCTTAAGTGGGCTTGACGAAAGCGACCAAGGGTCGTCTCTTCCGGCTCGCCCCTTCGACGGTTTTGATTGTGTTCCTGGCGACGGCGCCCGCGTGGGCAGACATCAGCATCATCAGTCTGCTCACGAAAATCATCATCTTTGGCGTCCTGGCAATGAGCCTGGACATGGTGTTCGGCTATCTCGGCCTATGGTCGTTCTGCCACGCCGCCCTCTTCAGCGTGGCAGCTTACGTCGACGCCATACTGCTTCAACACTTCGGCGTGAGCTTCTGGCTCGCGGCGCCCGTCTCGATTCTCGCGGCAGCAGCGGCAGCGGCGTTGTTCGCCTGGATCGGGCTTCGCATGTCTGGCATCTACTTTCTCCTCATTACCCTGGCCCTGGGTCAGCTCGTTTTCAGCGTCGCCTTCGTCTGGAGAGCTTTCACCGGAGGCTCGCAGGGACTCTCCAGCATCTCTTATCCGAACATCGGGATAGAGTTCTCTCCGGTGAGCTTCTACTATTTCACCTTCGTCATCGTCCTCGTCTGCGCCGTCATCCTTCACCTGTTGATGAAATCTCCCTTCGGCTACAGCCTGCGGGGCATCCGCGAGAACGAGACCCGCATGATCGCCATCGGTTTCAATACCTGGATGCACAAGTTCATCGCCTTCACCATCAGCGGCGCCTTTGCCGGTGTGGCAGGGGTTCTCTACGTTCACTACAATGGAATTATCATCCCCAGCACCGGCGACATGGCATCTTCCGGGTTAATTATCATCATGGTTCTCATAGGAGGCGCGGGGAGCCTCTGGGGCGGTATGATCGGCAGCGCGATCATCTATATCCTGAGTTACTTTGTCAGCCTCTTCACGCCTGAGCGCTGGCCGTTGATCCTCGGTGCATGCTTCGTGGCAGCCGTGATGTTTT
>CAYZAF010000628.1:0-8052 GCA_964476435.1 uncultured Syntrophaceae bacterium | reverse complement strand
CGATCCTCCTGGTCAAGCAGGAGGAGACGACGCTGTGCGAGACGTAGTTGTTGTTAGGCGGCCGGGCGCTTTGGTGCGATGCTTTTTGGCTATCTCTGGCGTCCGGCCGATCGCATGTTCAGGATCGCGATCTGCGGCGGTCTGCTGCACCTCGCGCCTTCGGATATACACAAGTATTATCCTCGGCCAGCGAGGCTCGCATCCCATCCACATCTCATCGATCCCTCCATGCGCATCGTCCATCCACGCCGGGTCTAGAAAGCCGACTGACCCGGCGATGAAGAAGCGTTTCGAACTACAAAAGATGCGTTGAGTCTATCTAAAATCCTGGTCCTGTCCGTCCGCGCAAAGGCTGTTCCTTCTCGATTCGCATCGCTTGAAGGTGCTGGGGTACCCGTCACGAAAAGACGAGCGAGTTGGTACCAATAGGTAAGCCTCCACACCTTAATCTGGTGCGGAGGCTTCTCCATGATCCACGTGAGTGATTCCGAGGCAATGAGCTTACAGTAGGGCGCTCTTGTTTGCGGAAGGATCACACCACAAGACTAAAGGGCAGGAACCCGCGGCTACCACCCCCACGGGGCCGCGGGTGGTTTCGCAATCGAGCGTGAGCGAGTCTTTCCGTCTAGACGGGTCAGCACCGGAAGCGGCTAGCGAATCGGAAGGAACAGGCTTCGAAAGCGGACGGCTGCTCTTGTTATTCAGCTTAGTCCTGTGTTTCAAGCAGTCAAGTCTTTATGACCAGAAGGGGAGAACCCCAAGGAGAAGAGCCTGTCCCCACGCGCAAGCGCTCAAGCGTTTCGGAAGGAATAGCCTTCGAAAGCGGACGACTGCTCTTGCTTTTTTTGCGCCGGTGCACCCAGCTCCGACTACTATCTGTTGGTTGAAGACCTATTTGAAGAGCTTCAGATACTCCCCGTACCCGTCCTTTTCCAGGTCCTCCTTGGGGATGAAACGGAGGGCCGCGGAGTTCATGCAGTACCTCAGACCTGTCGGGGGTGGGCCGTCGGGAAAGACGTGACCGAGGTGCGAGTCGGCGTGTTTGCTCCGCACTTCGACGCGCCTCATGAAGAGGCTCCTGTCCTCCTTCTCCACGATGTTCCCCGTCTCGAGGGGTTTCGTGAAGCTCGGCCACCCTGTGCCAGAATCGAACTTATCACGGGAGCTGAAGAGGGGCTCCCCGGAAACGATATCCACGTAGATGCCCTGTCGCTGGTTTTCATCGTACTCGTTCTTGAAAGGGGGCTCCGTGCCCTCCTTCTGGGTCACCTTGTACTGGAGAGGCGTGAGCATCTTTCGCAAGCTCGCGTCGTCCGGTTTCTTAAAGTGATTCCAATCACTCTGGGTCACGTTTGCCACGGGTCCACCCGCTTTCTCCTTGTCCGGCTTTTCCGCGGCCTTCCCCTCGCCCATGCCAAAGAGGCAGAGCGCCACGATCCAGACGAGGAAGGAGAATCTTACGCTTTCTAAGCTCATGGCCTAAGATATGCCCCCGAAAGACCGGTGTCAAGGTGCTGACGGGGGCTCTCCCAGGGGCGCAACACGTTCATTTTTCACAATCGGGAAGGGGGATCGGGGAAGGGATCGAGGGAAAGGTCAATCTATCGGGCGCGGAAGAAGGGGCCCCGCCGGGGCTCGCCCGGCGCGTAGGGCCCGAGCTTGCGGAACCTGGTGCCTTCCTCTGCCATGGCTATCATTCTGGCCTTTTGGTGCTCCTCCCTCTGCTCATCGTCCAGACGGGCCCGCTTCGACTGGTTGAACTCCCTCAAAAGCTTTCTGTACAGGGGCGTGCCGTGCTCAACGTCGACGAGCCGCAGGCCCCTCACGTTTTCCACGAACTCCTTGAAGCACGTATCAAGCGTGACGCTGTCGACGGCTCTGCCCATCCTTCGCCCTTATAGGGAGATGTTATCATTGATACCCATGGGCGAGTCAAGTTAATAGTGTGTAAAGCGCTGAGGTTCCGTCGCAGGCGAAGGGCGTGCCGGTTTCCCTATTCCACGCCCACCATGGCCCGGGCAAAGTCAAGGGCCCTGAAGGGGATGAGGTCGTCCATCTGTTCGCCCACGCCTACGTACCTGATGGGTATCCGGAGGCTGTGAGCGATGGGGAGCAGGAACCCCCCCTTGGCAGTGCCGTCGAGCTTCGCGATGACGATCCCTGTCACGGAAAGGGCCTCATTGAACTTTTCGGCCTGGGCAATCGCATTCTGTCCGTTGGTCGCGTCCACGACAAGGAGCGTCTCGTGGGGCGCGCCGCTAAGCTCTTTGCCCACTACCCTCTTTATCTTTTTCATCTCCTCCATGAGGTTGACCTTCGTGTGGAGGCGGCCGGCGCTGTCGAGGATGAGCACGTCCATCCCCCGCGCTTTTGCCGCTCTGGTGGCGTCGTAGGCAACGGCTGCCGGGTCCGCGTCATGCCGGTGCTTTATGGTCTCGATGCCGAGGCGCGCTCCCCACGCCTCCAGCTGCTCTATGGCAGCGGCCCTGAACGTGTCGCACGCGCCGAGCATGACCGACTTGTGCTCGTCGAGGAAGAGCTTCGCGAGCTTCGCTATGGTGGTCGTCTTTCCGACCCCGTTCACCCCGAGGGCAAGGATGACAAAGGGTGTGTGCGGTCCGGTCTGCAGGGGCTTCTCAACGGGAGCAAGGAGCTTCTCTATCTCTTCGACCATGCCCTGCTTCAGGTCTTGGTCGGTCTTGATCCGGCCCATCTTCCATCGATTTTTCAGGGCTTCGACCAGGAGCCCCGCGGCCTCCATGCCGCCATCAGCCAATATGACCGCCTCCTCGATCTCGTCAAAGGCAGCCTCGTCGAGACTCCTGCCCTTGACCATCCATTCCAGCTGGGTAGAAAGCTGGGCCCGCGTTTTGGCGAGGCCGTTCTTTATCTTGTCGAAGAAGCCCACAGATACCTCTATTCTAATGGAGTCTTTTTGCCCTGGGACGGCTTACGGGGCATTGGTGCGCTAAAGAAAAGGCGTGACAAGCCAGGCGGTCGAAAGGTGCGCCACAGAGGCGTAAGGTGCGTCTAAAGCTCCGGCTCGTACGGCTTCCCGCAGACCTTGCAGACGCCCTGGTCATTGATGACGCCGATGCACGCCCCGTCGCTGCACAGGATGCGGGTAGAGAAATCTATCGTGTCGCCTGCGCCCCGGTTCTTGGCCGCCTCGTCCATGCCCGCCCCGTCCTCCAGCTCGCTGCCGCACGCATAGCAAAAGGGGCCCAGTCGCAGGACGGTTTGGCCGCATCCGCTGCAGGTGCATGTCTCCATCTCTCTCTCACACTTCTCACACCGCATGCCGGATTCTCCTATTGTTTCTTGAATACCTTCGTAACCTTCCCGTCCTGAAATTCCACGTACCGGGTGCCATTGTCATTGGGCATTAGCTTCCAGGAGGGTCGGTAGACCCAGAGCAGGCGTCCCTCGGAGGTCTTGCTGATGTCGCTGGGCTCTCCGAGCTTTTTCTTGACCTCGTCCTCCCCCTTCCCGATGAGGCCGTAATCCTGGGCAGGCCTTGTCTCCTTTGGCAACACGTGCGCTTTCCAGAACGAGCAGGCGGGCAGCGCAGGGAGGCAGAAGAGCGTCAGGAAGAGGAGCAGAGGCGCCCGGACAGACCCTATTTTCAACAGCTTTTTTGGAAACCGTGTGAAAAACCTGTGAAGATGCCCTTTCAAACAGTCGATATGACAGCTCCTTTCAGCAGATTGCCTTCAAACGGGGCATTCGAAAACCTAAAAGTATTCCGCTACCATGGAAAAAACTGCATGTTTCGGCCGGTCTTGGACCAGGCTCTTCTAGCCTAACACGGATTTCCTTAAGGTTCAACGCTTTACCCGCAGGTCTTTGTTGCGGCCTTCCTGAGCCGATCCATTATGGCCCTTCCCAGCCCTCTTTCCGGCACCTTTTCCGCATAGATCACCTCCATGCCGAGGCGGTCGAGGTCGATGAGGCAGGAGAAGAAGCGGCTCGCAGCCTCCCTGAGGTCCCCCTTCTCGGAAAGCACCCTGACGTGGCGTGATCCCACACGGCTTGCAGGCTTTGCGAAGGCGAGGAAGCAGGACTTCTCCGTGAGGATCTCCCCAAGGGATGCGACGATTCTGAGGGGCGTATGGGGCGCATAGTGGTAAGGCAGCTCGCCCGGCGACTCGCACCTCCCTTTGTCAGGACCCTTTTCGGGCAGGGTCCCCAAAAGGCCTGCCAGCTCTTCCACGGCTATCGACCCATGGCGGTGGAGGCGGACTTGCCCGTCCACGAGAGAGACGATCGTCGATTCGATGCCGCAGCTGCATGGGCCCCCGTCGAGGATGAGGGGCAGCCGCGAGTCGAAGAGGCTCGCCACATCCCCTGCCGTGGTTGGGCTCATGTAGCCGAAGGGGTTTGCGGAGGGCGCTGCTATGGGTGCGCCCAGGCAATCGACGAGGCGGAGCGCTATTGGGTGCTTGGGCATCCTGATGCCCACCGTGGGTAGCCCCGCAGTGACGATGTCAGGGACGATCTCTCTTTTGTTCAGTATGATAGTCAATGGCCCGGGCCAGAAGCGGTCCATGAGGAGCCTGGCCTTGTCCGGGATAGGAGATGCGAGCCTTTCCACCCATGCCCGGTCGGCGATGTGGACGATGAGGGGATCGAAACGGGGCCTCTCTTTTAGCTCGAAAATGCGCGCCACTGCCACAGGATCGAGGGCATTGGCGCCGAGGCCGTAGACGGTCTCCGTGGGAAAGGCCACGACCTCGCCCTTGCGCAGGAGTGCCGCTCCGTCATTGACAGCCCCGGCCTCGAAGCCGTCCCTTATGGGAGTTTTGGTCATCAATTAATATAACATAACAAGGGGGGAGGAGGGGGCTGGGCCGGCGAAAAGCCGCTTATGGATGCGCTTAAGGGCAAGACTCGCGCCCGAGGGATCTTGCGCCACGTTATCAATGGGCGCCCTTACTATCCTTCAACTTGTGGATTCCCTGCAGCAAGCAACAGGGTCATTTATTCCTTTATTTGCTTCCTTTGTTAGAGCTGTCTGAGCCGGCCTGGATGCCTTTTCCGATCACATAGCTGCCGCCGCTGATCCCCAGGAGGGCCACGACGCTTCCTGAAATAGTGGGAAAATCCCCCTTGCTCACAGTGACCAGGAACAGGCAGAGGGCGATGACGAAGGTGAATATGAGGAACTGAAACCGGGCCAGGCTCGCCACGGGCTTATCCGTGTTGGTCGACTCGCAGAGCAGGTACTTCAGGTCGATGGCGCCCGTATAAATCCGGTAAAGGACGACGAGCGCGAAGAGACCTATGAGGATCGCGAGCATCCAGCCTATGAAATTTGCGAGTGCTCCCATGCTACTTTCCTCCTTCCTTATTGTTTTTGCCCTTCCCCGCGGGGGAGCCAGGACAACAGTCGACGTGCCTTACTGCCTACGTAGAACAGGTTGCTGCCTCCGAGGACGAGCAGCAGTTGCTGCGGGATCTCCGGGAGCCGGTTCGGGTCGTCCATGACGCTCACGAGGTAGTAGATGGCGCTGGTAAGGGTGAAAACGAGGAGTTGGATGCGCGCCGGACTGACGCAGCCTCTGGAGTCCTTGGCGAGCAGGAGGCCCCTCATGATGATCCTTCCGGTGAGAATCTGGTAGCCGATGAGGAGAAAGAACGCGCCCATGAGGCACCAGACTTCGTAGCGGAGAAACGTGACCAAGGCTGCTCCGACCAATGGGCCGCCCTCCCTGCAGTCGACTAAAAGGCCGCTTCCGCGCATGATGCCTCAGTCCCTGCAATGCCTTTATGCCACAGTCCAAGAACGAAAGCAACAGAATTCTTTTTCATGGATAGGCCAGCCCATGGCCCGAGCGCATATCCTCTTTCTTGCCTCGCAGGCATCCCCGCGTTATATTCTCCTTATCTCGCAGTTGGATAGGCGGGAAGGGATCGGGCAAGGGAGTGACTCTGTATGACCGGAGCAAGCGTTCCATCTCAAAGGATCCCATCTCTCCCTGGGGCCCTTGTCTTGGTCGCGGTGATCTGCGCTATCTCCCTATTCGGAAGTGTCTCTCCGTCTTTCTCTGCCGGACCGGGTAGGGAGGAGTTCCCCGTAGCGCCGCCGCCTCTCAGTCCGGGCATTTACCCGTGCTCCTCCTGCCATGAGGGCATGGAGGCGGACACGAAACCGAGGGAGCTCTCCGAACATACGAACGTGAAGCTCCTTCATGCGGCCGAGGCCCTCCCTTGGTGCCTCGCCTGCCATGATGCAAAAGACAGGGACAAGTTCCATCTCGTGACGGGAGAGCTTGTCGGCTTTACCGAGACCTACCGTCTCTGCGGCCAGTGTCACGGGACGAACTATCGGGACTGGAAAGCCGGGGTCCACGGCAAGAGGATCGGCTATTTTGCCAACGGCCCGAGGACCTACTTTCTGTGCGTGAACTGCCACAATCCCCACGATCCGAAGTTCAAGCCGCTGAAACCTGAGCCCCCGCCCTTCAGGCCTCTGGACAAGGAAAATGGCTGAAAAGCACCTGACGCGCAGAGAATTTCTTCGCACCCTCGTCCTGGCCGGCGCCTCCGGCGCCGCCTTTTCCCTCGCCTCCTGCACCAAGGACGAGAGGGAGCGATTCTTCCAGAAGCATTTCCTTGAGATGACCGACGCGGAAAAGCGGCAGATGATCGGAAGGCTCGAGGAGACGTACCTGAAGAAATACGGACGCCCCTTCACCATAAGCACTGAAGGGGCAGTTCCTCGCACCCTGTGGGGATACGGCCTCGATCTCTCCCGCTGCATCGGGTGCAGGCGATGCGTCTACGGTTGCGTGAAGGAGAACAACCTGTCGAGGCACAATCCCCAGGTACATTGGATCAGGGTGCTGCGCTTGAGAAAAGGGAATCTCGTCAACCTCGAGGAGGCCGAGCACTACTACGATCCCCCGTACGTGCCGGAAGATGGTTATTTCTATATGCCTGTCCAGTGCCAGCACTGCGAGAATCCGCCGTGCGTCAAGGTGTGCCCCGTTCATGCTACCTGGAAGGAGCCCGACGGGCTCGTGGTGGTCGATTACAACTGGTGCATAGGCTGCAGGTACTGCATAGCCGCCTGCCCCTACAGGGGTAGGACATTCAACTGGGCCGAGCCGAAGGTCGGCCAGGACGAATGGAACACGTCGGTCCACTATCTGGGTAATCGGCCGCGGCCGAAGAACGTGGTCGATAAGTGTACCTTCTGCGTGCAGCGCGTGAGAATTGGCAGATACCCGGCGTGCGTCGAGGCATGCCCGACGGGAACGAGAAAATTCGGCAATCTCCTCGACCCGGACAGCGAGATCCGCTACCTCATCGACCACAAGAGGGTATTCCGCCTCAAGGAGGACCTCAATACGGATCCGAAATTTTACTATTTCTTTGCCGAATAGGTGGGGCATGGAGGCGTGGAGGTTTTTCAAGAAGACTCTGAGACTGGTAGTATCGGGAGGACCCGTCTACTACGGCTGGTGCCTCTTCCTCATCTGCATCGTTGTCGTCGCCTTCAGGTACTATCTCTACCAGCTCGACCAAGGACTCATCGCCACCCACATGCGCGATCAGGTGTCGTGGGGCATGTATATTGCGAATTTCACGTACCTTGTGGGAGTTGCCGCTGCTGCGGTCCTCCTCGTCATACCGGCCTACGTCTACCACTTTAGGCCCATCAAGGAGATCGTCGTTCTGGGGGAGCTCTGGGCCGCCTCTTCCATCATCATGGCCCTGCTTTTCGTCTTTGTCGACCTCGGGCGACCGGACAGGTTCTGGCACCTCATCCCTCGCTTTGGGTGGCTCAATTTCCCCAGTTCCCTCCTTGCCTGGGACGTGCTCGTGCTCAACGGCTATCTGCTCCTCAATATCATTGTTCCTGTGTACATGCTCGTGAAGCTCTACTATGGAAAGGAGCCCAACAGAAGGTTGGTGGTCCCCCTCATCCTCGTCTCCATCCCCTGGGCCGTGGGCATTCACACGGTAACGGCCTTCCTTTACAACGGCCTCGCAGCGCGACCCTTTTGGAACGCGTCGATTCTCGCGCCACGGTTCCTCGCGAGCGCC
>CAYZAF010000627.1:0-3007 GCA_964476435.1 uncultured Syntrophaceae bacterium | reverse complement strand
CACGTCGATCCCGACAAACACCTCATTTTCCATGACGACTCCTCTCTCCCATCCTTGCGTGATGCGGGATCTCTTTCGAGTCCCTGGCAACTGTTCGGGCTCTTTGAGAGTCAGGCATGGCGACCCATGCTCGCCCACGGGCTTTGCTCCCCAGGACTGTCCGGTCTGCCATGCCTGTCGTTCTTTCATCACCATACCATACACGGTAACATACAAGGACTGTCTTAAGCCGAAAGAGCGCGTCCTTTGCGGTCTTTCAGCGAGTTCCTTAAGACCAGCGGAAGGAGGCTTTAGGGAGGGTGAGAGACTAAAAGCCCACCGCAGCGAAGGAAAAGATGGAGCCGGCGCAGTAGAGCCCCTCAAAGAACACCTAATTTTGCGGAACGCTCTAAGGGGAAATAATTTTGCTCGACACGGCAGTCGTCGATTCTGTACTATCTAGCATGTCCTGCCAGTCGCCGGAATCTAAGCCATCTGAGCCGGCTTCCGACGCATGGGTGAGCAAAAGGGAGGGGCACGATGGATGCATCGACGCTCGTTGACGTCCCAGAGCTTATCGATCAGCAGAGGGTCAGTAGGTTCCAATTGCGCGTGCTGCTCCTCTGCGCAGCAGTCGTTCTGATGGATGGGTTCGACGCTCAGGCGATCGGGTATGTGGCCCCGGCCCTCAGCAAGGCCTGGAACCTGAAGCCCGGGGCCCTGATGAATGTCTTTGCCGCCGGCCTGTTCGGCCTCATGCTGGGGGCGCTGATCTTCGGGCCTGTTGCGGACCGGATGGGACGCAAGGTAGTGATCATCGCCTGCACGATCGCCTTTTCCGTATTCAGCCTCCTCACGATCACGGCCGGCTCCCTGACGGGGCTCCTCTACTGGCGCCTCTTGACCGGATTCGGGCTCGGAGGCGCCATGCCGAACGCCATTGCCCTTACCTCCGAGTACAGTCCTGCCCGGCGCAGGGCCATCATGGTGATGATCATGTTCTGCGGCTTCTCGCTCGGCTCAGCCCTGGGCGGCTTTTTCGCCGCGTGGCTCATCCCTGTGATGGGCTGGACAGGCGTCTTTTGGGTCGGGGGCCTTCTGCCGCTCGTCCTCGTGCCGCTCTTCCTCCTCGCCCTTCCCGAATCGATCCGCCTCCTCGCCATCAAAGGAGGGCAGGATGAAAAGATCAGAAGTATCCTGCTGCGCATCAACGACAAGCTCTCCTTCAGGCCGGGAACGAGGTTCTTCGCCCGTGAAGGCCGCTTACGGGGCTTCGCGGTGCGCCATCTCTTCCGCGAGTCCCGGGCTCTCGGCACGATCCTCATCTGGGTGATGTTCTTCATGAACCTCCTCAACCTCTATTTCCTCGCAAGCTGGCTGCCCACGGTGATCCACAGCGCAGGCATCTCCATGGAGAAGGCGGCTGTCATCACCGCGTTGCTCCAGATAGGCGGGACCATCGGCACCTTTTCGTTCGGCTGGTTCTTTGACCGCCTGAGCCCCTTCGGGGTGCTTGCATGCGCTTACTTTCTCGCAGCGTTCTTCATCGCCGGCATCGGCCTGGCCGGCTCGTCGGTCGGCCTCATCGTTCTCACCGTGTTCGGGGCCGGCTTCTTCATCGTCGGCGCGCAGATGGGGGCGAACGCCATGACCGCCGGCTACTATCCCACCGCCATCCGCTCGACAGGTGTGGGATGGGCCCTGGGCATAGGGAGGATAGGCTCGATTGTCGGCCCGTGGGTGGGGGGCCTGATCCTCTCCTTCGAGTGGAAGACCTCGTCCCTTTTCTTCACCGCGGTCGTGCCTGCCCTGCTCGCCGCCCTTGCTGCTTTCACCATGACCTTTCTGCGCTCCCAACGGACTACGCAGGGCCTTGACCCAGGGCCGCCGGCCGGATAGAGAGCCTGGTCCGGGGACGCCCTCCGTCCGTAATCCGTAATAGGGGCGCAAAGACGTATGCAAGGAGGAGCTATGAAAATAGACACGTTCAACCACATCTTCCCCAGGGCCTATTTCGACAAGATGGCCGAGGTGCTGCCCCACGGAAAGGACATGCACAAGCGGGTGAGGGAGGTCCCTTCCATCGTCGATCTGGACGACCGTTTTCGACGGATGGACGAATTCGGCGCGGACTATAAGCAGGTCATCTGCCTCGGCGCCCCTCCCATCGAGGTCTTCGGCCCCCCGCCCGTCTCGACTGAAATGGCGAGACTCGCCAACGACGGCATGGCAGGCCTCGTGGCACAATACCCGGACCGGTTTCCCGGCTTCATCGCCTCCCTGCCCATGAACGACCCCGACGGGCTCCTCGAGGAGGCGCGAAGGGCTGTCTCACAGCTTCATGCGAAAGGCGTCCAGATTTTCAGCAACGTGCTCGGCAGACCCCTCGACAGACCCGAGACCATGCCCCTCTTCGATCTCATGGCAGAGCTCGATCGTCCTTTGTGGCTCCATCCGGCGAGGGGCGCGGACTTTCCCGACTACAAGAGCGAGACGAAGAGCCACTACGAGATCTGGTGGACCTTCGGATGGCCCTACGAGACGAGCGTGGCCATGGCCCACCTCGTCTTTGCCGGCCTCTTCGACCGGCTCCCTTCGGTGAAGATCATTACCCACCACCTGGGCGCCATGGTGCCCTACTTTGAGGGGCGCGTCGGGCCCGGCTGGGACCAGCTCGGCAGCAGGACCTCGGACGTGGACTACAAGGCGCTGCTCAAGAGGTTGAAAAAGAGGCCTATCGACTATTTTCACATGTTTTACGCGGACACCGCAGTATTCGGCTCCCGGGCCGCAACGATCTGCGGCCTCGCGTTTTTCGGGGCGGACCACGTGCTCTTTGGCTCCGACTCCCCCTTCGACCCGGAGAAGGGCTCAGCTTACATCAGGTGGACGATCGACGTCATCGACAACCTCCCTATCACACAAGAGGAGCGCTACGCCATCTACGAGGGGAACGCGAAGAGGCTTCTCAAGCTCTAGCGATGGAATGTCCGGCTGACCTTTTGCCGCAGCTCTAGTGCTGTGTCGA
>CAYZAF010000626.1:0-2573 GCA_964476435.1 uncultured Syntrophaceae bacterium | reverse complement strand
CTGGCGATCCTCATCTATCTCGCGTTCCGGGGCGTGGCCGAGCCGCAGGGCCGGGCAGCCCATGGGCGGGGAAAAGAGGCAGCCCCCTATCCCGATGCCGCCGAAGGGGGGCACCACCCCCTTCCTCCGCTCATCGTTTTCGTCATTCTGGGCTTTGCCGTATGGATCGTCTTTTACGTGATCTACGTGGGGGTGCTCGGTGGGCCTATCTGACGACAGGCAGAGGTTGACCGTGGAAGGACATGGAGGAGCGGGGCTTACCCGTGGGGAAGGAGGGTATGGAGGGGAAGAGGGGAAAGGTACTGCCTCCCTGCGGGGCTGGCTCATCGTCTGCATCATCGCCGTTGCCTTCGTGGTGTACGGGTTCTTTGCCTTCCTTTTCATAGGCGACAAAGGCCCGCCTGACTGGGATGCAGGGGCAGTAAAGGACGTGCCCGGGTCCTCCGACTACTCAACCGCGCCCCTCGACGAGGGCGCACATGAGCCCGAGCCGCAGCACGTCGCAGGCATGCCACCGGAGGCAGGCAAATGAGGGGGAGCGCGATGAATAGCGTGAGGTTCAAGGCAATTCTCCTCGTTTCTGCGGCCCTCTGTCTGGCCGTACTCTCCGGGTGCGATTACGCCCGCATGTACGACCAGAGATCGGTGCGGACCTACAGGAAAGAGGCGCCCCCCATGGACCCGAGGACCCTACCGGTCGAGGACGGGTTCCTGCTCCTCCAGAAGGCAGACCCCCGGACCCTTGCGAACCCGCTTGCTTCCGGGGCAGGCTCGGTGAGCCGGGGCAGGGAAGCTTACGGATACTTCTGCGTCCATTGCCATGGACCGGCTGCAGACGGCATGGGCACCGTGGGCCAGAGCTTCTCCCCGCTGCCCACGGACCTGCGCTCCCCATACGTGCAGTCTCAGAGGGACGGAGAGATCTACGCCAAGATCAGGCTCGGCTACAGGAGGCACCCGCCCCTCTATTCCACCATATCAGAGAACGATACGTGGGCCGTCGTGAAGTACCTCAGGTCCCTCGCGCCCCTTCAGGACAGGGGCGGATGACGCATCCGGCTGGCGCGGGAAGTCCCATGGTCATGCCCCACGGGGCTAGCCCAGGCGAGAGTGTCTGCAGCCTCTGCGGGCTGCCCGTGGGCCCATCGGACGTCACGCAGGTCATAGGCGGCCGGACCGCGTGCTTCTGCTGCCGCGGCTGTCTCCACGTATACCTCCTCCTGTCGGCTGCAACGGGCGTGCTGCCCGAGGAATTCCAGCAGACCGAGCTCTTTCGGGTCTGCGTCGAGGCCGGCATCATCGCCCCTTCCAGCCGGGCTAAAAGCCCTGGGCCCGGGCTTTCGGCTGCGGACATCCCCCCTTTGAGCCTCTCATATTGCGTCGAAGGCATGTGGTGTCCCTCGTGCGCCTGGCTCCTCGAAGAGGTGCTTCGGCGGACCCAGGGCGTCATCGACCCCAGGGTCTCCTTCATCTCCGATACGCTGAGCCTCACGTATCTGCCCCACCTCGTCGCTCCTTCGGAGATCGTCTCGCGGGCCCGAAGCCTCGGCTATCGGCTCGGTCCGATCGATGGCAGGGACCCTGGCGCGCCGGAAAGAAGGTCCCTTACGCTCCGCCTCGGCGTCTCCTCGATCCTCACGGCCAATATCATGATGATCTCCTTGGCCGTCTATTCCGGCTATTTCCGCGACTTGCCCCCGGCAATCGTCCGCTACTTTTCGTACCCCCTTCTGGCCATGGCCTCCTTTGTGCTCTTTTACGGGGGCTGGCCCATCCTGAAGCGGGGCCTCGGGGCCTTGCGCTTCCTGTCTGCCTCCATGGATACCCTCGTCTCCATCGGCGCTCTGGCTTCCTATGCTTTCAGCCTTGTGCAGGCATTGCACGGAGGCAGCCACCTCTATTTCGAGACCTCTTCCATGCTCGTCTCCTTTGTACTCCTCGGCAGGTACGTGGAGATCCGCGCCAGGCAGCGGGTGTCAATGGGCATCGGGGACCTCCGCCGGCTTGCCCTTGGCAAGGTCAGGATCATCGAGGGCGAAAGGGAGCAATGGGTAGGCAGCGAGGCCGCAAGACCGGGGGATAGGTTCAGGGTCGCCGGCAACGACGGAGTGCCTCTCGATAGTACGGTGGTGAAAGGCACGGGTTTAGTCGATCAATCGTCCCTCACCGGCGAGCCCAGACCCCGGGCAGTAACCCAAGGAGACCGCGTTGCGGGCGGCAGCAGGTTGCTGGAAGGGGAGCTGATCCTGCGGACGGAAAAGACCGCGCAAGAGAGCCTCGTCGGACAGATCGCGGAAGCTGTGGAGCAAGCCTTAGCGAGGAAGGATGCCTATGAGGTCTTTGCCGATTGCGTGGGCCGCCTCTTTGTGCCGGCCGTGATCTTCCTTGCAGCAGCCGTTGCCTGTGCCGGACTTCTCCTCCACGTCCCCCTCGACCGGGTCCTCCTCAGGTCCCTGGCAGTGATCCTCATATCGTGCCCCTGCGCCCTCGGCCTCGCCATTCCCCTTGCCAAGGTCGCGGTGATCGACCTCGCGAGGAAAGCTGCGATCCTTGTGCGGGACCCTGGGGCGCTC
>CAYZAF010000625.1:0-3023 GCA_964476435.1 uncultured Syntrophaceae bacterium | reverse complement strand
TCAGCCTCCGGGGCCGGTACTCAGGAAATCCCATAAGTCCCCCCTTCTTGGGTTTGAGTCGTTATTATAGCACAAAACGGGCTTACGGGGCGGGCTTCCAGCCCTTGCGCATCCGGGCAGGAGGGGGTGCTGAACCAGCGGTAAGGACGACCGAAGGGAGTCGTGAGCGGGGAGGCCGGGGCACCCGCTTGCGGGACGTGGCTTTGCTGCCGGAGGGGGTGCTGAACCAGCGGTAAGGACGAGCGTTGCCACCCACGTAGCACTGCCTTTCGGGAACTTGGGGTTGGCATGACGTGGGTGCCCGGCTAAAGCAGGCCTTAGGGACATGTCCTGAGCGGGGAGGCTCCGGCAGCTTTGCTGCCGGAGGGGGTGCTGAACCAGCGGTAAGGACGAGCGAAGCGAGTCGTGAGCGGGGAGGCTCCGGCAGCTTTGCTGCCGGAGGGGGTGCTGAACCCCATTAATTGACAGAAAACCCCTGTTTTGATATGGTTTTATTACCATAGACGATGAAGACGATCGAGATCGCCCAGGTGGATGTCAACGACAGGACATATTGCATCTCATATCCCCTCGAAGATGATCTCCTCGCCTCGTCTATAGCCAGGTACGGCGTTCTCGTTCCCGTAGGCCTGCTCGACCGGCAACCCCCCGTTCTGGTGACAGGCTTCAAGCGCATGGAGGCGGCCAGAAAGCTTGGCATCGCCAGGGTGCCCTGTGTCTTTCTGGATATCGACGAACGCCGGGCCCTCCTCACCGCTATCAACGACAACCTGAAGAGGCGCCTCAATACGATCGAGAAGGCATGGTGCGTGGAGAAAATGCTCTTCTTCGGGTTCCCGGAAGAGGATATCTACGAGACCGCAAAGCTCGTCGGCCTGCCGGCGAGGGAGCGGACCCTCAAGACGGTCCGGGCCATGCATTCGATGGAGGAAGGGGCAAGGGCGTTCATTGTGAAACACAACTTGCCTCTGGCCGTGGTGGAGCAGCTTCTCTGGTTCGACGTAGACGAGATTTCCCACATCGTCCGCCTCACCGACCCCCTCAACGTGACCACGAGCATCTTTAGGGAAGCAGTGCAGCTCCTCGCGCTCTTGAAGGTCAAAATGGGGCGCATCGATTTTTGTCAGTTCGAGGGCACGAATGACATGGAGGCCTTGAGGCAAGCCCTCAAAAAGGCTACCCATCCTCTCCTTTCACGCCTTGAGGAAAAGTTCGAACGGATCCGCGAGGCGTGCGCCCTTCCGCCTTACATGAGCATCAAAGTGGATCCCGTTTTTGAGAAAGAGTGGATCGATATCTGTGTGCGGGCCCGTACGAACGACGAGGTAGACAGGGCCCTCGAGAAGCTGGAGGCCCTCTCAGGAAGGGGCCTCCTCCGGGGCATACTTGAACTCACTCACGGTACGCCGGACAGAAACTAGGGGCACCATCGTCAGGGACTGCCCGGGCACGCAGCACCACGTCTGCTGCGGCTACAAGACCATCGATCTCATCGAGGGCTGCCCGCTCTCATGCTCCTATTGCATTCTCAGAGGGTATCTCAATGCCCCCGGCATAGGGATCCATTGGAATACGACAGAGATCATCGAACAAATCAGGCAGGCCGTGGATCGCGAAAAGAGCCACATCCTGCGCTTTGGGACAGGAGAGCTGTCGGACAGCCTGGCCCTCGACAGAAGGCTCGAACTCAACCGGCCCATCATCCAGTTTTTCGGAGAGGCAAGGGGGCCTCTTTTCGAGCTCAAATCGAAGTGGGCATATATCGACCATCTTAAGTCTTGCCTCAACCCTTACACGGTCGTCTCTTTTTCCCTCGCGCCGCAGGCCATCGTGGACAGGGAAGAGAGGAGGACGAGCCCCATCCGCAGGCGGCTGAAGGCTCTCAGAAGCGCCCAGGACTCAGGATGCTTCGTGGGTCTCCATTTCGATCCGATCATCATTTACGACGGCTTCGAAAAGGACTACCGACAGTTGATCGACGACATCGCCCGCGCCATTGACCTCACGAGGGTCATCTGGGTGAGCATGGGCCTTTTGCGCTTTGTCCCGGGCCTTATGAAGGTCTTCATAGAAGAGGGGCGGCGCAACTTACTCCATGGTGAGTTCATCAAGGGAGAGGACGGCAAGTACCGGTATATCAAGGCAGAGAGGATCAGGGTGTACCGGATGCTCTACGACCTGCTCAAGGAGAGGGAGCCCCGCCTTTTCTGCTATCTGTGCATGGAGAGGGCCGATGTGTGGCACGAGGTCTCGGGAACGGAGGTGCGCGAGAGTGCCGATCTGATACGCCTCTTCGACGCAAGAATTAGGGAATTCTTCGGAGGTTCGCCATGAGATTCAGGGACAAGATCGTGTTCGTGACGGGAGGGACGAAGGGCCTCGGAAAGGCCATGGCAAAGGCGTTTCTGGAAGAAGGCGCCCGCGTGGGGGTGAACGGGAGAAGCAATGAAAGTGTGGAGCAATTTCAAGAAGAGTTCAGAGACAGGCCTGCGAGGGCATTTGCGTGCGACATCACGGATTACTCACGCATGGAGGCCATGGCGGGAAAGGTGGTCGCTGAGTGGGGAAGGGTCGACGTACTCGTCAATAATGCCGGCATCGTCGGACCTATCGCGAGCGCTGAAAAGACAAAAAAAACCGATTTCGACGCGGTGATAGACGTCAACGTGAAGGGCTCTTTCTACGCCAGTCAAATTTTCGGCAGACAGATGATAGAGCAGGGCTCCGGGAGGATCGTCTCCATCTCTTCCCAGGTCGGGCTCTTCGGCGGCAAGGGGTTCCTCGCATATGCCGTGGGCAAGGGCGCTCTCCAGATCATGACGAGAAGCCTCGCCTTCGAATGGGGGCGGTTCGGGGTCACCCTCTGCTGCGTTGCTCCGGGGTTCATAAAGGGCGGGATGAACGAAGGGCTGATCAGGCGGCAGCCGTTCGTCGATTTCCTCTCGGCAAAAACGCCCGTGGGAAGGATGGCAAATGTGGAGGAACTGGTCGGGATTGTGCTTTTTCTGGCGTCCGACGAGGCA
>CAYZAF010000624.1:0-2214 GCA_964476435.1 uncultured Syntrophaceae bacterium | reverse complement strand
GCGCCCTCTGGGCGCACTACATCGCGAGCATCTCCCCCGAGCCCTTCACCCTGTTCCTCTCGGTGCAGTATATTGCTATGATCATCATCGGTGGCCTCGGGAGCATACCCGGCGCGGTCTTCGGCGCCCTCTTCATCACCGTGCTCAATGAAGTGTTGAGCGTGGCCACGCAGTACTTTATGAACCTGGGTGGAATGGGCAAGCTTTCCCTCACCATCGCGCCCTTGCGGGAATTCATCTTCGGCCTCGCCATCGTGCTCTTCATCATCCTGAGGCCGAAAGGACTGGCGGACCTGTGGCGCATCGTGCGGTCGAGCTTCAGGCTCTGGCCGTTTTCGTATTGAAGGCGCATCCTTAACCCTTGAGGACGTGAACATGAATGACGATATCCTGCTCCGGCTCAACAATATCTCCGTTGTCTACGCTGAGGTGATCCAGGTGCTCAAGGGCGTCTCCCTTACCGTGAGAAAGGGACAGATCGTGTCGCTCCTCGGGAGCAACGGGGCGGGCAAGACAACGACCCTCAAGGCCATTTCAGGGCTCCTCAAGCCCGAGAACGGCAAGGTGACGGAAGGCTCGATCGAATACGAGGGCAGGCCCATTCAAAACTCGGCGCCGGAGGAGATCACCCGCCGGGGCATCATCCAGGTCCTCGAGGGCCGCCAGCCCTTCAAGAACCTCACCATCGAGGAGAACCTCAGGGTCGGCACTGCCACGAGATGGGGCAAGCCCTACAAGAGGGACCTGGACATGATCTACGACTACTTCCCTCCCCTCGTGCCCCGGAAGAACAGACTGGCGGGATACTGCAGCGGCGGCGAGCTTCAGATGCTCGTGATGGGACGGGCCCTCATGTCCCATCCGGAGCTCCTTCTCCTCGACGAGCCTTCGCTGGGTCTCGCGCCCTTTCTCGTCAGGGAGATATTCGAGATAGTGAAAAGAATCAACGAGGAGCAGGGAACGACCATAGTCCTCGTGGAGCAGAACGCCAACATGGCGCTCCGGATCGCGCACTACGGGTATGTGATGGAGAACGGCAAGATCATGATGGAGGATGAGGCTGCGAACCTTTCGGAGAACCCGGACGTGAAGGAGTTCTATCTGGGCACTGCTGCCTCGGGCGCGAGCAAGTCCTACAAGGACGTCAAGTCCTACAAGCGCCGCAAGCGCTGGCTCTAACGCAAAGGGAGGCGAAGATGACCGCCAAGGGGAAGGGGGACGTTTTTTTTGACGCGAAAGAAGCCATGTCAAGCGCCGCCAGGCGCGCCTACTACGAAAAGCGCCTGGCAGAGATGGTGCGTCTCGGCTACGCGGAATCGAGATCGTTCAAGAAGGTCCTTGACGAGCGGGCGCTCAAGCCCTCCCGGATAAAGTCCATCGAGGACCTTGCGCTGCTCCCGAAGATATCGAGGGAGGAGCTCGTCCGGATGGAGCAGGCAGATCCCCCCTTCGCCGGGCTCTCCAGAGAGGGTCTCAAGACAGACAGGATTTTCACCTCCCCCGGGCCTGTCTACGAGCCCCACCTCACCGAGGAAGACCCCATATGGGCCAGGGGGTATCACGCTGCCGGCTTCGGAAAGGGGGACATCGTGCTCAACACGTTCTCGTACCACATGGTCGCGGCGGGCCTCACCTTTCACAGTGGTCTGAGGCGCCTGGGCGCGACAGTGGTGCCCTCAGGCACGTCGAGTACGGAGAACCAGGTCCAGCTCATACGCGACCTCAAGGTCACGGCCTATACGGGCACACCAAGCTTCCTTATGGCCATCATCAGCAAAGCCGAAGAGCTGGGGTACCGGTTCAAGGAGGACTTCAAGGTAAGGAAGGCAAGCTTCGTGGCAGAGCCGCTCCAGCCCTCCCTGAGGAAGAGATTCGAAGAGGAGTACGCCATCGACACGTATCAGATGTACGGGGCGACCGAGGTAGGGGACATAGCGTACGAGTGCCGGGAGAAAGGTCATTGGCACATCTGCGAGGAGGTGATCGTCGAGATCGTCGACCCTGCCACAGGCACGCAGCTTCCGCCAGGAGCCCTCGGCGAAGTGACCGTGACGAGGCTCAATACCATGTTCTTCCTCTTCAGGTTCGGCACGGGGGACCTCTCGTCCTGCATCGAGGAGCCCTGCCCGTGCGGGAGGATGTCCTTCAGGCTCGCCGGCATCTCGGGAAGGGTGGGTGAGGCCACAAAGGTGAGGGGTATGTTCATAGCCCCGA
>CAYZAF010000623.1:0-2569 GCA_964476435.1 uncultured Syntrophaceae bacterium | reverse complement strand
ACGCTCTCTTTTTCCGAGCCCGTTTCAATCGTCACTATGCGGATCGGCTGGCCGATCTGATTGGCCGCCAACCCGACGCCCCTGGCAGCACACATGGTCTCCGCCATGTCTCGTGCCAATCGCCGTATCTCGTCCGTTATGTCGCTCACCTCCTTGGCGACCCGTCTGAGCACTCCGTCAGGGTATGTCTTTATGGGATGAATCATGGCCTCATATTGTAAGATTCTAAGGCGCTGTAGTCAATAAGGCCAAAGGCCGGATCAAGGCTCCCCTGTCCCCCGTTCTTCTCTTTTGAGAATAGGGGAATTATATTACTACAAATCGACCAATAAGGGGGAGACAGGCCTATGGCAAGAAACGACAGGCTGATTCGAGAGTATGTACACGATCCCTACTACGGGAAAGGAAAGTACCACGACCCCTCGGTGTGCGCGAAGTGCAACCTTGTGTTCCACGACGGCATCTTTGATTGGCCGGAAGGGGCATTGCCCCTGGCGCAGAAAATGATATGCCCCGCCTGCAGGAGAATCGATGACAATTATGAGGGAGGCCATGTGGTGCTGGAGGGCACCTTTGTTGCCCGTCATAAGAACGACGTCATGAATACGATCAAGAAGGCGGAGGAGCACGCGAAACGGCAAAGGCCGCTTGAAAGGATAATGGACATCGTCGTCGCGGACGATCGGATCGAGGTCAAGACCACATACGAGCACGTGGCCAGGAGGATCGGCCAAGCAGTCCACAAGGCATACAAGGGAGACCTGAAGCTTCACTATCTGGAAGACGAAAAATTCGTGAGGGTTCACTGGAGGCGGGACTAGGGAAAACGATTGAGAAAGGGGTATTCACCGCGGCGTGCGACCCTGGAGGCCCTCCAGCCACCCCTCGAGTCTCCGGCATCCCGCCTTAAGCTGCTCCATGTTGTTTGCGTACGAGAAGCGCACGTGGGAGGCAGCCCTGTGGGAGCCGAAATCATATCCGGGCGTGACGGCCACGTGCGCTTCGAGAAGGGCCTTTTCCGCGAACTCCATGCTGTCCATGCCCCATTTTTCGATGTTCGCGTAAATGTAGAAAGCACCGCTGGGACGTGCAGGCAGGCCGAAACCGAGCCGCTCCAGCTGGGGGAATAGGTAGTCGCGCCGCTCCCGGTATGTCTGCTTCATGGCCAAGAGATCGGCCTTCGCGTCAAAGGCCTCGAGGGCCGCATACTGGGCTATTGTGGGCGCTGATATGAAGACGTTCTGGGCCACCTTTTGCAGGGGCCTCACGAGGGATTGGGGCACGATGATCCAGCCGAGCCTCCACCCTGTCATTGCGTATGTCTTGGAAAAACCGTCGATGACGACGATCTCGTCCGAGAGGGCGAGAGCCGAGGGAGCCTCCCCCTCGTAAGTGAGGCCGGAGTAAATCTCGTCTATTGCCATCACCCCGCCCCTTTTCCGTACGGACCCTGCGAGGCGGGCGAGGGACTCTTCGCCATAGACCGTGCCCGTGGGATTCGAAGGGGTGCATATCGTCAGGAGATGGGGCACGGCGCGGGATGCTTCAATATGCTCGGCCGTCACCTCGAACCGGGACTCCTCCGAGACGGGGATCGGGACGACACGCGCATCGAGGAGGATGCCGAAGTTCCTATAGCAGGGGTATCCTGGGTCGGAGATGAAGAGATTCCTTCTCCGGCCGAGAAGAACGGCAGAGAGCAGGAAGAACGCCCCTGAGGTGCCATTCGTCACAATGATCCTGTCAGGAGTCACGCTGACCCCGCGGGACTCGGAGTAGTGAGCGGCGATCCTCTCCCTCAGCTCTTTGAGGCCGAGGCTGTGGGTGTAAAAGGTGCGCCCGTCCCCGATCGCCTTCTTCGCCGCCTCCCTGATGGGGAGAGGCGTGGGAAAATCCGGCTCGCCAATCTCCATGTGAACCACGTCTATCCCTTGGGCCTCCATGGCCTGCGCCTTCTCGAGGAGCTCCATGACGTAGAAGGGCTGTATCCTTCGTGATTTCGTGGTGGACTTTGCGCTTTTCTGCTTTGCCATGATCTTACTCTACCATACCGGCCTTTCGTCGGGCAATGCAACCATATGAGACTTAAGAAAACTTACAGAAACCAATAATTACTGGATGTAACTTGTTGATTCATTATGAATCATGGCAGAACCGGTATCTGCGACGCCCCATTCCTCGATACTGCCCTACCTCAGCGCGCCTGTCCCGGAAGAAAGCTCTTCCAGCCTCTTTCGATCAAGGAGCGTGATGCGCCTCCCCTCTACCTCAAGAAGCCCGTCGGCCGTCATCCTGGCCAGGATCCTGGAGAGCGTTTCGGGTATAGTACCGAGGAGATTGGCAAGGAGTGACTTTGGGATATCGAGCTCAAGCATGGTATGCCCCCCTTCCTTATCGCTCAGGTAGATGAGGTAGGAGGCCAGTCTGCTCGGCACCTCCTTGAGCGATAGTCCTTCGATAAGGCCGGCGAACTGCCTGAGGCGTCTGGCCAGTAGGGCGAGCATGTTCATCGCGAGGGAGGGATCGCTTCTTATGAGCTCGACAAAGGCGGCCCTTGGGAAGAAAATGA
>CAYZAF010000622.1:0-1705 GCA_964476435.1 uncultured Syntrophaceae bacterium | reverse complement strand
GCCTGGGTCTCGATGATGGGAAGAGCCGTCAGCGACCCGCCTCCATGGGCATCGTCCCACTTGGATGCCCGCTCGAGGAGCCGCGAGTGAAGGTAGAAGATGTCTCCGGGGTAGGCTTCCCGCGCAGGGGGGCGCCGCAGGAGGAGCGACAGCTGCCGGTACGCGACCGCGTGCTTCGACAGGTCGTCGTAGGCGATCATGGCATGCCTTCCCGTGTCGCGGAAGTACTCGCCCATCGCGCATCCGGAGAAGGGGGCAAGGTACTGGAGCGGGGCAGTGTCACTCGCCGTCGCGGCCACGACGGTCGTATACTCCATGGCCCCATAAGCGGTGAGGACATCGACGATCCGGGCCACGGAGGATCTCTTCTGACCGATTGCCACGTAGATGCAGAAGACGTCCTTGCCCTTCTGGTTGATGATCGTATCCACGACGATTGCGGTCTTGCCCGTGCCCCTGTCCCCTATGATGAGTTCGCGCTGACCCCTCCCGATGGGGATCATGGCGTCGATGGCCTTTATCCCTGTCTGCAGGGGATCCTTCACCGGCTGTCTCACGACAACGCCCGGGGCCCTCTGCTCGACGTTCCGGTATTCTTTGGCTGCGATGGGACCCTTGCCGTCGAGGGGATTTCCCAGGGCATCGACGACCCTCCCGATGAGTCCCTCGCCCACGGGCACCTGGGCAATCCTGTTCGTCCTCTTGACGATGTCCCCTTCCTTGATCTCGTTATACTCGCCGAAGATTACCGCGCCGATGTTATCTTCCTCCAGATTGAGCACCATGCCGATGATATTGTGGGGAAACTCGACCAACTCCCCTGACATCACGGTCTCGAGGCCGTAAATGCGCGCAATGCCGTCTCCGACCGAGATGACTGTCCCCGTCTCCTGAAGGTCGATCTCCCGCTCGAAGCCGGAGATCTTCTGCTCTATGATCCTGCTTATCTCATCTGCCTTGACTGCCATTGCCTACTCCTTCAGCATGCTTTCGTTCAGCAATTCGAGCTGTCTTTTGACGCTCCCGTCGATCCTCATTCCGCCGACAACCACTTTCATGCCCCCTATGAGGCTTCTGTCCTCTCTTATATCCAATTGTACTTTCTTGTTGAGTCTCTCCCCTAGGGCCTCTTCGAGGCGCAGCCGTACTGCCTCGGACACAGGGTAAGGCGAGTAGCCCACCCCCTTCACGACCCCGCCCAACTCGTCCACCATCCGCTCGAAGGCCTCACAGATCATGGGGAGGTAGTTCATCCTGTTCCTCTCGAGAAGGAAAGCAAGGAAGGCAGAAAGGGCAGGTGCGATGCTCAATGCCTTCACGAGGTCTGCGAGCACTTCCCTTCGCCGCTCTATCTCGAGAAGGGGCAGGGTGAGGGCCCGTTTCAGCTGCTCACCTGCCTCGATCACCGACAGGACATCTTTCATCTGCCTCAGATAGTCTCCGTACTTCCCGTCTCTTTCGCCCACGGCAAAAAGGCCCCTTGCATACCTTCTCGCGATCGACCGGCGTATCACGTGACGCTCCTCACGTTCCGGATGAATGCCTCGACCATGCGGTCATGATCCTCTTTCGTGAATCTTTGGCGGACGGCAACCTCCGCCGCTTTGATGGTCCGGTCGGCGATCTTGGCCCGCACCTGGGATAAGGCCTCTTTCATCTCCTGCTCATACGCAAGGCGGGCCTGCTCCTTGATGCGCAAGGCCAG
>CAYZAF010000621.1:0-12379 GCA_964476435.1 uncultured Syntrophaceae bacterium | reverse complement strand
CCCTTTGATCGATGTGAGGAGCCTCGGCAGGTTCTCTTCCTCATCCTTTACAATCATGCATACGGAGATGGAAGGGAATTTCTTCTTCATCTCAAGCCTTTCCGTCCTTCAGAGAGAAACCAACTTCCGTGCCGTAGGCCTCGTTCTGCAAGATGACCTGCTGGAACCGTCCATCAGTGGTGTTGACGATAAGGGGCGCGCGGAGATTCACCACATAGCTGCCGGGGACCACCTTTCTGGCAACGCAGAGGACGGCCACGTGCTCTATCTTCTCACCTGTCAGGCCGAGGCTGCCCGCGACCGCGTCGTCGATCTCTAGCTGGTAATCCTCTTTCACCACAAAAGGGTTGACCACGAGGAAACCGATGCGCTCCTCCAGGTTTGCGAGAATGCGCAACGGGGACGAACCGTCAAAGATATTACGGAGCGCGTATTCGCTATACTCCTCGAAACCGAGGACCGTCCCCTTAAGAGGCATGTCACTCACCTCGGCCTCCCGCAAAGACATCCATGTTGTCGAGCCCCTCCACGACGGACCGCCTGTTCGCGTCCCTCGTCTCGGAGATGAGCTCCTCCCTGATGATCGTATAGCCGCCCGGGGCTTTAATGCCGAGCCTCAATTTCCCCCGGTCCGAGTCGAGGACCACCACCCTGATGTCGCCCTCCTTTCCACGGATCAGTATGGCCTGGTTCTTCTTTCTCGAGAGGACGAGCATTCATTCCCTTCAAGGCTTAGGCAGGTAGATAGTCGAGTATGTTCAGGCTCTCTACCTTTGCCATGGTGTAGAGTGCTGCCTGGTATGCCGTCGAAAGGGTGCTGTAGTCGGAAATGGCCTTCGCCATATCGGCGCTCACCAGGTCGGACGAGTCCTGGGAGAGGGTCGTGTCAGTGTTCGAGTTTGCGGTGAGGAGGTTGCTTATGTTCTTCGTATATGTTCCAACATAGGCAAGGTTGTTTGCCGTGAGGTCCACGCAGTTATTGATGTTGCCGAGGTCCGTCTGCAAGCCCGCGGTGTTGTTGGCGCCCAGATCCTGGCTGAAGGTCTGCAGGGTCTGGAAGATATCGACCGCTTGCCCGTTCGCGGTCCCCGTGAATATGGTCTGGCCAGAGATGCCCGCATCGACCGTGCTCGAGTTGTTCACGGCGACCTGGCCGACCTCGGCCGACCCCTGGAAGGTGCCGTTTGACGTATAGGGAGCGTTGGTTGCCATTGTCCCGCCAAATATGTAGGTATCCCCTACCTTCGTGTTCCCCACGGTAACGAGCTGCTGGATCATGTCATCTACCTGGTTCGCTGCGGAAGCTCTCGAATTCGCGTCAACCGTGCTCGAAGCCATCTCTATGGCGAGCTGTTGAATGCTCGAAAGGACGTTGCTGATCGAATTGACGGATGTTTGGTAGTAGGAACCCTGGGCCTGGAGGCTGTCGAGGTTGTTCTTGTACTGGGTGTTCTGGCTCTGCTGGGCAAGGATTTCCAGGTTTTGGGCATAGCTCGCCGGGTCATCGGATGGCACCATGACCTTTTTCCCCGAGGCGACCTCCTCTGCGGTATTGTCCAACTGCCCTTCCAAGTTCGAGAGGGCGGTCTGGTACAGCTGGTATCTGAAAGCGTCACCTATTCTCATTATGTTGTTATCCCCACGGCCTCGAGCAGCGAATTCATCAATGTTTCGGCCGTTGTGTAGATGCTTGCTGCCGCCTGGTATGCGTTCTGGAATTTGATGAGATTCGACATTTCGTCATCGATCGATACGCCCGATTCCTGTGACTGCTGCTGCTGGAGCGAGGTGAGCATGTTCTGGTTGTAAGTGGAGAGGTTGGTGGCCGTCTTCGTCGCCTGGCCGATGTTGGCGACCACTCCCGCTTCGTAGTCGGCATAGGTAGCGCCGGCAAGGCCGATCGTGCCTGTGATCGTGCCGGAAGGGATGGAGATTTGAGAGCCTTTCGTGAGAACGAGCACGCTGTTGCCCGAGCCGTTCGTGGAAAGCGACGCGACAACACCTGTATTGTCCAGAGCGTTTATGTTGTCGATGTTGGTCATGACGTCTGTCAGCGTGTCGGTCGGCTGGACGCTCACCGAATACTCGTTTCCCCCGTTTCCGGCGCCGAGCTGGATGGTGCCCGTGAGGTTCATGGCCGTTCCCGCGTTGACCGGATTGGTCGTGAGCGCCTGCAGCAGGCTCTGGGAAGACGTGCCGAGGTCTCCGTTGGCGACCGAGATGTTGCCGCTCGACGACGAAGCCGTGAGCACCAGCTGATAGCCTGCCGATGACTGGGTTATCGAGGCGGTAACCCCTGTCTGGCCCGTGACCGCGTTGATGTTTGTCATGATGGTGGAGAGTGAGTCTCCGACACCGACGGTTATCGGCACGCCGTCGATGGCCAGATGGCCGGTGAGCCCCAAGGGGGTCGTTGCCGACGAAGCTGCTGTTGAGGTGATGCTATTGTCTCCCAAGACGGTCTCGTTCGCGAGCGACGCAATTGCCAGGGCCACATCATTGCCAGTGGGGTTCGCGGTGGAAGAGCTGGCCATGATGTTCTGCGTCTGGACCGCGCCGGAGGCATTCTCGATCTGGCTTGCGAGGCTTATGCCCTGCGCGTAGTTCGCCGTCGAGCTTTGGAAAAACGGGATGCCCGCGCTGTTGTTGCCCTGCTCGTGAAAATAATTCACGTTTTGCATGATCGATTGGGCCAGTCCGTTGAGGTTATTCGTATAGCCGGGGATCGTCGTGTCCCTGGTCGTCAGAAGGGCGCCCAGGGATCCCCCCGATATCTGGCTCGTGATATCCTGGGGACTGCCGGACGGCCCCTGCAGCCCTACATCGGTCAATCCTGTCGTCGCGTTGGGGTCAACCGTCAACTGGTACGAGACCCCGTCGTCGACGAGGCTCGATCCGTTCGCGGTGAGCACGTCCACCATGTTGCTCGCGTCCGTGAAATAGCTGATGTTCATGTACCCCGACAACTGTTGAACGAGTTGGTTCCTCTGGTCTATGTAGTCGTTCGCCTCCGAGGTGCCGTGTGCGCTCTCGGCGATCAGCTTGTTGAGCGAGGCGATCTGGGAAGTGGTGTTATTGATGTCGGCTATCTGGCTATTGACCTGGCCGTTGAGGCTTCCCTGGAGATTGACGAGATCCGAGTACATCGTGTTGAACGTGGTGCACAGGCTCTCCCCATCGGAAGCCAGGGTCTCCTTGTCCGCAGTGCTCGTCGGGTCTGTCGAAAGGGTGCTCCAGTCGTTGAAAAAGGTCGTCAAGTTCGTTGACAATTGCGAGTTGTCTTCGTTGAAGATACTCTGTACTTGGGTGAGGCTCGTCTCGAGGGTCTGCTGCTGCTGAACGCCGCTGTTCTGGTTCGTGATGGCGTTCTGGAGGTTCTGGTCGTAATAACTCTTGATCTGCTCGACGGAGACTCCGTTGCCCATAAGCCCGATTGACATCGGCGTGGGCGTTGCCTCCTCCAGTACCGCCTGCTGTTCTGAATACCCTGGCGTGTCGACGTTCGCGATATTGTGGGACGTGGTCTGGATGGCCACCTGGCTCGCGTCAAGGGCGCTCTGCGCTATGTTGAGTATCGTCGTTACGGACACTAGACCTTCCTCGAGACCATGATGGAAAGACTTCGCCCTTTCCGATAGGATGTCCTATTGATGAAGTCGATGATCTTCTCGACTGACGTCTTCACGTGGTCCATGGAGAAGGAGAGGAGCTTCATGTTCTTCTCGAGCGCTGTTTTCACTTCCCTTACGTGCTCCTGGATCTTCTCGCCGAGCGAGTGCCAGGCCTCGGTCTCCGTCAAGGAAGCCCGATCAGGAGCTGAGGAGAATATTTTCTCCTTTTCCGCCTCCAGGTACTCGAGCCGCTTGAGGATCTCCTCCTTCCTGTTGTTCTCTCTGATCACGCCCTCGAGGGAGAAGGAGATGATCGAATCTCTCTCCGCCTGCAGGGCGCCCAAGAATTCCTGCAGCATGCCGAGCTCTCTCTGGCCCAGCTCTATGAGCGTCTGGCTTTCCATCCCTAGAATATCTCATCGAGCAGCTGGCTCTTGAGTATGCTCCGTGCAACCATCTGCCCATTCGCGTTATACGTCCCCGAGTCTATAGCCTGCTTCATATTGGCTACTTTATCCTCGTCGACCGCGGGGATAGCTTTCGTCTTCTCCTTCAGGCTCGCCACTTCGGCCATCGAGCCGGACAGCTCCACCTTGTCCGAGCCATCGACCTGTCGCTGAGTCGCTGTCTGAGAGGCGCCTGCCTTGTTCGCCTTGGCAGAGGAGGTCCCCGTAAGGTTTTGCAACAGCTGTAGTTGTTTATCTTTGTCTATCTTCATGATTGTGCCTCCTACTACTACTTTTCGCCGTTTTTGTCAGAAACTTTAGCCCCCCTCTCCATATATCTCGAAAGCATCTCCTTTAATCCTATACCCCTCTTTGCCATAATGTCTGCAACTTTTTCGTAGAAGAGCGACATTTGCGTCTCCTCGGCAAAACTCTTCTTCGTCAACTCATTTGCCTTGGCGAACTCTTGGAAAATCGTGTTCAAGAAGTATGACTCGAAGGCCTCGGCCGCTTTCTCTACTGACTGATTCTTGTATTTCCCCAAATCCGCATCCGGCATGATCGGGGGAATCGGGGGTTTGATCTTCGTATCAAAGTCCATTGACCACCTTTTAGGAAACGGTCTTCTATATCACTTCCAGCTCGGCCTGCAGGGCCCCTGCGGCCTTTATTGCTCTCAAGATGGTGATCACGTCTCGGGCGCTCAAGCCCACCGCGTTGAGGGCGTCGACGAGCTCCTTTATGCTCGGCCCCCTTTCGAGGTAGACAAAGTGTCCTTTCTCCTCCTGGACGTTCATTTGCGTATCCGCGGTGGTGACCGTCTGGCCCCCCTGGGCCAGGGGCAGTGCCTGGCTCACCTTTTTCGATTCTTTTATCTGAACGCTCACGTTTCCGTGCGAAATCGCTACTGTGGCGATCCTCACGTCCTCGCCGATGACGATAGTGCCCGTCTTCTCGTCCACGATAATTTTTGCATAATTGTCAGGACTTATGTCGAGGCTCTCGATGATGGAAAGGAATTTTACAGGATCCGTTCTCAAGGCCGTGGGGATTTCGACAATGATCGTTCCACCGTCCTGTGCGGAAGCAATGCCGCGATAGAGACCGTTGATCCTCTCGACGACCCTTCTCGCGTTGGTGAAGTCAGGACGCTTCAGGGATATCTTCAGGGCATCCCCGAAGCTATCATAGGCGATCTCCTGCTCGATGATAGCGCCATTGGGAATCCTGCCGACTGTGGGATGGTTCTTCTGCATGGATGCCCCCTGGCCTCCGACAGAAAAACCTCCCACGAGGAGCGCCCCTTGGGCTACCGCATAGGTCCTGCCGTCCCCCCCCTTGAGGGGCGTCATCATGAGGACGCCGCCTTCGAGGGTCGTGGCATCTCCCAAAGAAGATACGACGACATCAAGCCTGTTGCCCGCTTTCGCAAAAGGCGGCATTTCGGCGGTCACCATGACGCCTGCCACATTGCTCACTTTCGTCGCCGTAGGGTCTACGATGACCCCCATCTTTTCCAGCATGTTTGAGAGCGTCTGGTTCGTGAAGATGGTGCTGTTCTTGTCGCCGGTGCCCTTGAGTCCGACCACCAGTCCATAGCCGATGAGTATGTTCGGACGGACGCCGTTTATGTTCGCTATGTCCTTTATCCTCGCGGCTTCGCAGTCTACGGAAGCAAGGGCACACAAAGAAAAAACAGCCGCAAGGAGACCTGCAATGGCGAGCCGGAGCCGTCCTGTCCTCGATCTCATAACCTGTCTCTTCTCGTCTAGTGCAATCACGTTCATCCCCTAGAAAGGCCAGACGTAGTCAAAGAGCCGCTGACCCCAGCCGGGCCTCTGCTTCTCGGCTACAACACCTATGCCCGTATACATCACCTTTGCATCAGCCACCTGCGTGGAGAGCACGGAGTTGTCAAAGGCGATATCTCTCGGCCTGACGACGCCTTGAAGGAGGATCTCCTTCTTTTCGTTGTTCACATATATCTCCCGCTTGCCCTCTATCACGAGGTTGCCGTTAGGCAGCACCTCCATGACCCTCACCGTGATGGTTGCGCTCAGGGAGCCTGTCCTGGTTGTGGCCCCTGCTCCTGAGAAGTCGTTGTTGGGCGCATTCGAGTTTATGAGGTTTCCCATGTTCTTGATGGGGCCCGTCCCGTGGTTCTCGAGGCCGAAGAAATTGGGGACCTGGGCCAGGGTCTGAGACTTTCTCGTGGTGTCGGTGGTAGCGCTCTCCGAGGCCTGCGAGATTTCGGTAATCTTGACGGTCAGTATATCCCCGACGTACCTTGCCCTTTGATCGCTAAACAGCGAGGTGAGCTGCCCGTGCCAGACGCTTCCCTCTTTTGCCTCCGGCGGCTTCGAATCTTCCTGGGGCGCCCTGTATGTGTTTGAGAGGGTGAAGGGCTCGCCCTTTATCTTCGAAGACTCCACGGAAAAACAGGAGCAGAGGAGCAGAGGTACAAAGAATATCAATGCCGGGTTCCTGGCCATCCTTCCCTCAAAACTCCACGATAACGGAGTCGTTTCCACTCACCCTGCCGACGACCTCTCTTCCGGACGCGCTTTTTACCCTCACGAGATCCCCCACCTTGCCTTTGTCCAGGGCAATGCCCTTTGCCTGGACGACGAGTCTCTCATTCTCCACGGTCAGGTTGACGGCCTCTCCTTTTTGCACCGCCATCTGATCCTCGAGAAGCTGCTTCGTGAGGCACTCTCCTGCAGGTATCTCTTTCTTTGCTGTCTTGCCCAGCACGGCTTCGACGTTCTCCGGATAGGGTCCGCCGGACCCGTTGAGATAGGTCTCTTTCACCGCAAGGTCGACGAGATGGATCGCCTCTCCTTTGGCGATATCACGCTTCGCCATATAGAGCGTTCTTTTGACAAGCACCTTGAAAGGCACGTAGACGCTCGACTCAGCTCCGCTCTTCCCCTCGATCCCCACGAGGCAAATGCCCTCCCCCGAGGGGTCCGGCACTTTGGCAAAGCTGATGCTCTTCAACGTCACCCCGCTCTTAAGGGACGGCGGCAGTTGGCTAAAAACGATCTGCACCTCGCTGTCACTATACATCTGCTTGATGAAATCCTTGATCTCCGCCTCCGCCGCGGCCCCCCACGCCCGAATGGGGAATAGGGCGATGAAAAGGACGACGGCAAGGAAAAGGAGCTTACCTCTACCTTCTAACATTGTTCGCCATCTGCAGCATTTCGTCCGCCGCCTGGATTGTCTTCGAATTGGCCTCATACGCCCTCTGCCCGATGATCAGATTGACCATCTCTTCCATGATGTTCACGTTTGACATCTCAAGGAATCCCTGGAGGATCGTACCCAGTCCGTTTTGCCCCGGCGTTCCCGAAACGGCGTTGCCGCTCGCTTCGGTCTCCTGAAAAAGATTCTGTCCCATGGCGCTCAGGCCCGCCTGGTTCGGGAACGAATAGAGGAGAATGTTTCCTATCTGCTGCGGCGCCACCTGGTTGGCTATTTGAGCGGAGACGGTGCCGTCCTGGGCTATCGATACGGCCGTGGCGGTCTGGGGGATGGTGATATTCGGATCGATCAGGTACCCGTCGGATGTGCAGATCCTTCCCTGGGAATCGGTCTTGAAAGAGCCTGCCCGCGTATACGCCTTGGTCCCGGAAGGCAGATCGACCTGGATGAAGCCGGTCCCTTGGATCGCTACGTCAAGCTGGTTCTGAGTCTGCTGGAAGTCTCCCTGGAGAAACACTTTCTGAACCGCCGCGAGCATGGCCCCGTGTCCTATCTGTATGCCCGTGGGAACCTGATTCCCCGCCTCGTTCTTCGTCCCTTGCAGCCGGAGGGTCTGGTACATGAGGTCCTGAAAGTCCGCCCTGCTCTTCTGATAACCGTTTGTGTTCGCGTTGGCTATATTGTTGGCAATGACGTCCAGGTTTGTCTGCTGCACGGCCATGCCGGACGCTGCGGTCCACAATGCTCTCAACATAGAGACCTCCTACAGTTTTACCGTATCCATCAACTTGCCGAGGCTGTCATCAACCGCCTGGTCAGCCTTCGTGTACGCCTCGAAGGCCCGCATGGCGCTTATCATGTCGACCATCTCTTTCACGCTGTCCACGTTAGATGCCTCATAATAGCCCTGCTTGATTGAGTAGCCTTGGGCTGTTGTCTCGGTATTCTCCGGATCTTCATTGACGAAGAGGCTGCTTCCGAAATTCTTGAGTGACTTTTTATCGGTAAAGTCAACGATCTTCAGCTTATCTATCATGGAGCCGTCCGAGAAGATCGACCCGTCAGCGCCTATCTCGATTTTCTTCCCATCAATGGTGATCTCTCCGCCGCTTTGCCCGGTTACGGTATTGCCGTCCATGGTGACAAGCTTCTTGTCCGAGTTGAGGGTGAACTGGCCGTCTCTCGTATATATGTCTCCCTTCGGCGTGGAAACCACGAAAAAGCCCTTGCCCTGTATCGCCAGGTCGAGGGAGCTGCCCGTCTGTAAGAGAGGCCCGTCAGAGAAATGTACGTATGTATAAGGAATATTGACATAGGTCTGCTGCAATTGATCGGCTTCGACCTCGCCTTCGATATTGGACCCATTGTAGACGGGTTTTGACGCCTTGAAGCCCGCAGTGAGAGCATTTGCCAGGTTGTTGGCCACCATCTCAAGCCCTCGTCCGGCAGCCGCCTTTCCGCTGAAGGTGCTGAAAATTCCGTTGATCATGTCAAAGGGTGGTTGCAATTGCCATACCGCAGAACGCATGCTGCATCAGGGGCTTAAACTGCCTTGCAATCGGGGGTTTTTTCGGCACAGCATCAGGTGAACGGGATGGTGAGGGGGAGATTGTTGCACGGGACTTGCACGAAGGTGGGAACTATTTTCTCAAGAGGGAAAAAAATTCATATGACGATTTCGAAGCCTTCAGGGGGGTGTTTAGGGGCGGCCTCTTCCCGACGGGGCGCGTTGCCTTCTTCTGCCTCGTCGTGCCCAGGCTCATAGTGGTCCTCTTCGTGATGATGACCATTCTTTAATCTTTTCGCGTAAGGGGGGCCGTGCTGCCTGAAGCGGGGCCAGTCCCTCCCAAGGCCTTGAATGGTGAATACGGGATCAGGAGAAAAGCCGTAATCTGAGCCCATCGCGCTAGTTATTCGAGACCACCTCAATCGCTCGCCTGTCTGTCGAGGTAAATACCTTCTTCAGCTCCAGCAGTATGAGAAGCCTGTTGTCCAATTTGCCCACACCCTCAATATACTCAGATTCCACCCCGGACACGAGCGCAGGGGGAGGCTCCACGGTGCTCTCGGATATTCTCAAGACTTCCGAGACTGAGTCAACGATAAAGCCCAGCACCATGCCTTCGAGCTCGACCACAATGATCCTCGTGGATTTATCGTATGCCCTGCCCTCAAACCCGAGCCTCTTCCGGAGGTCCACTATGGGTATTATCTTGCCCCGTAGGTTTATTACCCCTTCCACAAAAGGAGGTGCATTGGGAATCCGGGTGATGTCGATCATCTTGTTTATTTCCTGGACCTTCAGTATGTCGACGCCGAATTCTTCGTCTTCCAGTTTGAACGTCACCAGTTGTAGAATCTTGTCTTCATTCATGACAAGCCCTCCTTTTCCGTGTTGTCGGATGGGGGCAAGAAAAACTTAAACACCCTGCGGCAGAACGCCTAGGCGATCTTCCGATTGGCGCTCTGCGCCGCCACTGATGCGGCCACAACATCCATCAACGCGGACATGTCCAGGATAAGGATAGCCTTGCCGTCCCCCCTGATGGTCGCCCCTCCTATACCCTTGATGTTCCCGAGGAATTCGCCGAGGGGCTTGATCACGACCTCTTCCTGCCCCTCAACCGCTCGCGCCTTGATGCCGATGGTCTTCTCTCCAATATTGCAAATGATTATGTATTTGTCCTCGTCGCCCTCGCTTCGGGAAAAAATTCTCGCTAGATCGACAACGGGGATCACCCTGTCTCTGAGGACAAGCACTTCCTTCTTGTCAACGGACTGCACGAGACCTTCTTCCCGTTTCACCAGCTCCGTGACCGTGTTCAAGGGGATCGCAAACAATTCATCGAGGACTCTCACGATAAGGGCCCTCATGATGGCAAGCGTAAGAGGCAGCCTCAAGGCGATTTTCGTCCACTGTCCTTCCTCGGAATCGATGGAGACCTGCCCGTTCATCTTTTCGATGTTCGTCTTGACGACGTCCATGCCGACTCCCCTGCCGGAAACGTTGCTCACTTTCTTGGCAGTGCTCAAGCCAGGGATAAAGACGAGATTCATCGCATCGCGCCCCGACAGGGAATTGAGTTCGTTGTCTCCGATGATGCCCTTCTCTCTGGCTTTCTCCTTTACCGCTTCGATGTTTATGCCCTTTCCGTCATCAAGTATCTCTATGATCACGTTGTTGCCCTCGTTATACGCCTTGAGGGAAAGGGATCCCTTTCGCCGCTTCCCCTTTGTCTGCCGGTCTTCCGGGGTTTCGACGCCATGGTCGACCGAGTTCCTGATAATGTGTATGAGCGGATCATGAAGGCTCTCTATGAGAGAGCGATCCAGCTCGGTCTCTTCCCCCTCCATGGTCAGATCTATCTCTTTCTTGAATTCGGTAGACAGATCCCTCACCAGCCGGGGAATCTTATTGAAAAGCTTGCTAATGGGCACGAGCCTGGCGCGCATCACGCTGAGCTGCAGCTCGTTGGTGACCATTTCGATGTAGTTGGTGACATCGGCAAGATTGTCGAGGACGCCGTTTTTCGTCTCATTCTTTCTTACGAGGCTGTTGAGGAGTATGAGCCGGTTCTTGCCCAGCACCAGCTCGCCTGCAAGGTTCATCAGTTCGTCGAGCTTCTTGACCTCGATTCTTATGGTCTGCTCTTCTTTGCGGGTCTTCTGTTTCGAAAGAAGGTCTTTCAGCTGCCCGTCCGTGATGACCTTTTCCTCGACAAGTATCTCACCCAGCTTCTTGCCCTGCTGCCCTTCTTGCTTCTTGAGGGCATCCGTCAGCTCATTCGTACTCAGTATCTTCTCTTCGACGAGGATCTCGCCGAGTTTCTTCCTGTCCGGCTTTGCCAAGTCCTCAAGCTTGCTTATGATAGCCGACGTATCGGAAGCCTCCGCACCCGATTCCTTTATGTCATCGAGGAGGGTCTTGATGAGATCGAGGGCCTCGAGGAGCACATCGGCCACCTCGTGGTCCGGCTTGAGATTCCCCTTCCTGACCATACCGAGGATGTCCTCGGACCTATGGGCCAGGGCCGACAACGCGCCGAAGCCCAGGAAACTCGAGGTCCCCTTTACCGTATGGACTGCCCTGAAGATGCTGTTGATGATCTCGTCGTCGGGGTTATTCTCGATGGCTATTATATCCTGGATGGCTTTTTCCGCCAGATCATAGGCCTCGACGATAAACTCGTCGATGATCTCCTTCATGTCGTCTTTATCTGAAACTCGGTCACTCATCAAGGTCCCCCTGCCAGGAGACTCTCAATTTTGTAGATGAGGACTTCAGGCTGTATGGGTTTGATGAGAAACATGTTGACCCCCGCCCCGAGGGCCTCTTCTTTGAGCTCCCCATCGCTCGTAGTGGTAAGCATCACCACGGGTAGATCGGGGTTATAATAGCCATTCCGGAGGTTCTTCACAAAGGAAATGCCATCCATGTTGGGCATGTTCAGATCCACGATCACGAGGTCAATCTCTGAACTGCCCAGCTTTTCCATGGCATCCATGCCATCCTCGGCCTCCTCAGTTACATAGCCCTTTTTCTTGAGAACATACCCCACGAGTTTTCGTGTGGTTGGGGAATCGTCCACAACGAGAATTCTTTTCATCGTCATCCCTTTTGGTAAGCGATTGTGCCCGGGAAGATCAGGGGCTTGAATCCCCGGGAAATGTTGTGAAGGCTTTCAGCATGCCCTATCGTGAGGTAGCCCCCGGGCTTCAGGGATTCATATAGATTGTCTATCACCGTCCTTTTTCCTTTTTCGTCAAAATATATAAGCACGTTTCTGCAGAATACCACATCGATCTGTCTGTATTTTCGGTAGGAAGGAGTGTCCATTAAGTTGAGGAAGTCGAGGGACACATGTTTTCTTACCGAATCCTTCAATGCATACAGGCCTTTCTCCTCGGTGAAATACTTGCTGAGGATTCCCTTGTCGGTGTTTCTGATACTGTAGTTGTTGAACACTGCCCTCTTTGCGGACTCCAGGGCCTTGGGGCTTATGTCCGTGCCATAGACGACGAACGGCATGGATACATTTGATTGGGCGAGCAGCTCCAGCATCATGATTGCCAGGGTATAGGGCTCCTCACCCGTCGAGCATCCGGCACTCCATA
>CAYZAF010000620.1:0-10748 GCA_964476435.1 uncultured Syntrophaceae bacterium | reverse complement strand
GCCCATGAACATATAGTACGAGCGCGCAAGGTTATAGATGAACTCGTCCAGATCGTGAAAGCTGCGGGCAGTCTCGGCGAGCACCATTGAGAGGTCGGAGACTTCCCTGTAGAAGTTGTCGAACTCGAAGGTCACGCCGTTTCTGTCGGGAAAATCGATCTGCCTGAAGGAGCCGGCTTTCGGATCGAGACTCTTCATGAGGCTATGGTGGAGGCCCCTCAGCAATTCCATATTGATCTCGGTATAGAGGCTCAAGTCAACGAAGACCTGCCGGCCAGTTTCCAGGAAGTCCCTGTTCGCAGCGAGCTTCAGATCTTGAGACGAGTGCCAGTCGTGAAGGCCGGTGCTCCCCTTCATGATAGTCATGGACGAACGGGCTGCGAAAAAAAACATCCTCTGAAAGATCGCCGTGTTGACGTGAAAGGGGGTCTCCTGCGACATCACCTGCCAGTAGTGCGCCAGATCAAGGCTGTTCCCCGCCCTGACCACGGGCACCTGCCCGTCCAGGTCCAGGCCGAGCTTCTTGCAAAGTCCGGCTATGATCTCGCGGCTGTCCTGCGAATCCAAGACGTGCCGGGAAAGGCCGATCGCGGCCCGCACTGCCCCTGCGGCCTTGCGAAAGTGCTTCTGCAGGGAGCCTTCCAGTCCCCCGTACGTTTCGACCAGCCTGTCGAGGGCGGCCAGGAGGTCCTTATTCACCCCGTAACCCCTGTAGCCCAGGGAGTTGATGGTGAACCGCCTTCTCTCCACATCCGCCATAGTGAGACGGTAGAGTTGATTGTTGTAATGCCATTTCTTGTAGTAGTTGAGGAGGGGCTCGGCTCCATCCGCCCGGGCAGTCTCAAGCTCGGAGAGCTCCCTGCTCACGTGCAGAAACTTGCCCTCCAGGGCGTCATAGAGTCGGCTGCAGTGATGATCCCAGGAGTATGCGAGGACAAAATAGCCAGCACGATGGGGCATAGAAGCTCCGCACTACCGAATCTCTGCAAAAAGCCCTATGTGGTCGCTCAAGCTTGGGTCGTCCCGCAGCAAGCCGGAAGAGACCACGGTCACCTTGCCTTTGACGAGGATATAGTCGATGCGGGACTGGGGGTCGCCTGCGGGATAGGTGTCCCCCCTATCCTTGTGACGGACGCGATACGTGTCCCTGTAGCCGGCCGATTTCAGGTACCCCATGGCCGGCGAAGACTCCAAGTCATTGAAATCCCCTGCCAGGACCGTGCAGTAGGCACCTTCCTCCCAGGGCTGCAGCTCTGCTGCGAGCTTTTCAGCTTGAGCAAGGCGTACCTCGGGGTCCGCATTGTGATCGAGATGGATGGAAGCGAAGACCACCTTGCGGCCGAGGATCTCCGTTTCCACGGCAAGGGCATTGCGGGCCAAGGAAGGCCTCAAGTCGTCGCGCAGGAGGGTGAGGTCAATGGTCATCTTGTTCCTCACGGGGCTCCGCATGGAGACCCCCACGCCTTCCGGATACTTCTCCATGAACTGGTGACAATACGCAAAATGGGAGCGGTAGTGGTAGCCGGTCATCGCCGAGATCCATCGATTGACGCGGGCGCCCGTGTCCTCGGTTCCCCCTTCGCTCACGACTTCCTGGAAGGCGCACGCGTGGGGGTCTATTTCCGCGAGGCTGCGGGCGAGGCGCCTGAGCCTTAAGGGGTCCCCGTCATGGGTACCGTGAAGATTGTACGAGCAGACGCGTATGGTTTGGGGATGGGTGGATCTGAAGCGGTCCATCTCGTCTTCGGTGACGAGACCGAGGACGCCGTCTTTTGAGAACCTTTTGTTTATCCTCTCCACGTACTCCGGGAGGGCATCGTACTGCTCGGCGACGACATTCACCGGATTCCCCGAGCGCAAAAGCCTGATCATGTCGAGTCTCCGCAGGATAGGCTCTCCTGCGTCGAGGCAATCGAGCCAGTTCCAGATGCCCTCTTCAGCGAGGAGCCCCGCTGCTCCAGCGAGGGAGAAGGAGGTATTGAGACGAAAAAGCCGGCTCGCATCCAGCCCGAATCTCTTCGCCACTTCGGCCGGGTTCCCTCCGGTCCTGAGCAGGTAGATCATCTCCAGCCGCTCTACTAGCCTCTCATCTCTGCCCAAAACATCCCGCCAGTCCCCGGCGCCGTCTGAGGGAAAGGGCACTGCCTCGCCGGGATCGACCAACTCCACAAGGGTTTTCGCAAGCTCCGGGGAACTGGCGAGGAGCCTCTTCAGCCGCAAACGAAAGGCCGCCTTGGCATCCCCATCCTTCGGCGCGAGGACCACATCCGAGACGCTTGCCCTTGCCGAAGGGTCCTTCCTGAGGAGAGGGGCCAGCTTGGACCAGACGAACCCCACGCTGTCCGGCACCTGCGCCGAGTCGAGGCTACCCTTCTCGTCGCCCCCCCAAAGGACGGGAATGAACGGCAAGAGCATCTCTGTCAGACCCCTTGCGAGCGCCTCGATGTCCATGCGACACGGTCCAGTGAAAATCCTTATGAATCCTTTTTTCAACAATACACCCTTTTCCTGCGAGGGGCAAGCAGAGTGTGGGCAACCTTTGGTGGCTCCTGACGGGCTATTGACAGTTGCGCTTCACAGGTTATTTTCTGAGTGGAAACCTTAATAGAAGGTATCTCGCGGCAGGTATTCCGCTGGAATGTTTCATGTGAAACATTACGGAGGGGAGCTTGAGAGGGATGATGTCACTTTTCGTTCCCCTAATGCTCAAAGCCGCAATTATCAAGGGAATGAGCTGCATTGCCAGCAGGGGGTTCGGAAAAACATGCCCCTGCGCAGTTATATAGCATTGCACTATTATTACGTCGCCGAGAATCGGGGGCCCCCGTGTCAGGGGCCGCATCTAGTCCTTGTTGCTAATTCGAGGAGGCTGCGTCAGACCCCGGGATACTACATGCTGCCTTTTCACCGCCGGGGGTATTTAGCGAATGAAAAGCTAAGGAGACACGGCAGGTGTAGCTGGCGGCCGATCACCTGTTTACCCTACCACATTCCTATTCTTCTCTCTCACATACGCCTTCAGGCCCTCCATGTCATGCTCCGTGAACCCTTCCCACGCGAAAGGGAAGAGCGCATTATTCTGGAACATCGGCTCTTCCGCAATGGGATATCTCGCGATCCCATGATAGCGCTCAAACAGCTCCGTGTGCGGGATGGGCGTGTACTCAGCCAGACCCACCCTGATCCCGAGACCCGCACCATAGTCGACGGTTTCCTTGACGTCCTTTAGCCGCTGCAAGGGAAGGCCCGCAAGCACATAGGCCGTGATCTCACCAGGCCTAAACCCCGCTGCCAGGAGCGTCTTGACTGCCCTTTCGAACGTTTCTCTGTCCACTTTGCCGCCCAATGCCCTCTGGGCCAGGGGATCTATGGTCTCCAGACCCAGCCTCACCTCCTGAAAACCGGCTTCCCTCAGGAGCACGGCTGTCTCCCCGTCCATGAGGGACGCATTGAGGGCATTCGGATTATAGATGAGCGGCTTCGCGGCGAGCGTGCCCATCCCGCGAAGGAGGGGCTTGGAAAACTGGGCTGCGTCGAAGAGGAAGTTGTCGTCATAAAGGGCAAAGCGCGCGATCCCCCTCTCCTGCCAGTGGCGAATCTCCTCGAGAACGCTTCCCGCCTTTCTGCGGACCATGCGCGGTCTGAGATAGGAAGTGGCGCAGTACGCGCAGCAATATGCGCAGCCGAGTGACGTGAGGAGGGGAACGAACTGGCGCGTCCCGTGTAAGTCGAAGGCCGGATAGGGCATGCGGTCGATATCATCTGCCATAGGCTTGTGCCTCAACTCCAGCCCAAAGCTCTCCTCTACGAACGCATAGAACCCCGCCATCCCGTCCCTTCCCACCACAAGATCAGCGCTGGCCATGTGCATCTTTGCGTGTTCATGGCAGAGCTGCGCGTAGAGGCCGCCCACGGCGATCCTCGCACTGGGAAAAGTCTCTCTCACAAGCTCCGTTATCTCCGCCGCCCCCTTGTACCAGTACGTCATAATGCTCGTCACGAGCACGAGATCAGGGGGCGCCGTGGCCGCGAGCTCCTTCCACGCATCTTCCCTCGACGTGCCGTAGCACCTGAATGGCTTATCGATGAATTGGGCGAGCTCGGGAATGGGGACCCTCCGCTTCACATAGGGCGCCCGACCATCTTCCTTTCTTTTCTCATCCCTCTCCCTCACGCAATCGATCAGCGTTACCTCACATCCGTTCTGCCTCAGGATGCTGCCCATGTACAGCAGGCCCAACGGGGCAGACCAGAACCCGTAGGCCGAGACGTCGTAGACGTAAGGATTGATGAGAAGAACCTGCAGCCGCTGTTTCATGTCTTCAGCGCCCTGGTTTCAGGTCCTATCCTGCAAATTGGTCACGGCAATCCCATTTAGGTCGTACCCACCGCCCGTCCGTGCAAGGAGGACCCCCGGGGAGAGGTGAAGGGGGGCGCATGAATGTTTCACGTGAAACATCATGTGTCCCCCTGAAACAACTTGCCCCTTCATCGGTACGCCCTTCTCCTCGACCCCTTCCCCATCGTGAAGATCTTGATCGTGATGAGGCCGAAAATGAATCCCCCGATGTGGGCAAACCACGCCACCCCCTGGCTCTGGGCAAAGATGATCTGCATGAAGAACCAGACGGTGAGCAGGAGCATGGCAGGTATGTCAAAGGTGGTGATGAAAAGGAAAACGAAGATGAGGGTCTTGACCCTTGCCCTAGGGAACAGAAGGAGATAGGCCCCCAGGATGCCGGACACCGCGCCGCTGGCGCCTATCATGGGGATAGGGGAGGCAGGGTCAAAAGAGAATTGGGCGACGCAGGCAACGACCCCTGAACAGAGATAAAACACCAGAAACCTCAGGTGGCCGGCAATGTCCTCGACGTTGTTGCCGAAGATCCAGAGATAAAGCATGTTCCCTGCCACATGGAGCACGCCCCCGTGCAGAAACATAGAGGTGAAAATAGTGAGCACGTTGTACGGCAGCAGATCGACGCGGCCCCCGAGGGAGGCGAGGAGGTCCCTGGGTATAAAGGCGTACGTCCGTATCAAGTCATTTTCCAATCCCGCAGGAATAGTGAGGGTCCAGACGAAGACTAATATGTTTACAACCACCAATGTTATTGTTATAATGGGAAAAGTGCGTGTTGGAACGTTGTCTTTCAGCGGAATCATGCACTAAGTCTTACCACGCGCTGTAAATCATGTCAAAGAGGCCAATAGTGGAGTGTAGATGCCGGAACTGAGGAAGGACCCCATCATTGACAGGTGGGTCATCATCTCTTCGGAACGGAGCCAAAGGCCCGTCTTCCTTGCGGATCAGACGGAGGTGCCCAAGCCGGGCGCCATCTGCCCCCTCTGTCCCGGAAATGAGGCTATGACCCCTCCCGAGGTCTTCGCCATGAGGCCGGCCTCAGCCGCGTCGCCTCCGAACAGCCCTAACTGGACCCTCCGCGTCGTTCCCAACAAGTTCCCCGCCCTGAGAATCGAGGGGGATCTCAACAAGCAGGGCATAGGGCTCTACGACAGGATGAACGGCATTGGCGCCCACGAAGTGATCGTTGAAACACCCATCCACAGCCAGACCCTCACCCAAATGGACGTAGCGTCTGTGCGGAACATATTCGTAGCCTATCGCGAAAGGACCCTCGATCTCCACAAGGACCGGAGATTCAAGTTCATCATGATCTTCAAGAACTCAGGCGCTATAGCCGGCGCCTCTCTTGCCCATTCCCACTCCCAACTCATCGCCCTTCCCATCATTCCCAAGCGTCTTTCAGAAGAAATCGGCGGTTCTCTCAACTACTACAAGTATAGAGACCGCTGCGTTTTTTGCGACATCGTCGCCCAGGAGACCGAGGAAAAGAAGAGAATCATATACGAGAACCAGCACTTCATAGCCATTTCCCCTTTTGCCTCCCGCTTTCCTTTCGAGACGTGGATACTCCCGAAACGGCACGAAGAGTCCTTTCTCTATTCCAAGGACGACGATAACTACTTCTCCATCGCGGACGCCCTTTCGACGGTCTTGAGAAAACACGAAAAGACACTCAACTCTCCCCCCTACAACTACATGATCCATACCACCCCGATAGAACTCACGAGCGCGCCCTACTACCATTGGCACATAGAGATCATACCGAGACTCACGAAACTGGCGGGCTTTGAGTGGGGGACGGGCTTCTACATCAACCCGACACCCCCGGAAGAGGCGACGTTATTCTTGCAGGAGGCCGAGGTTTAGGAGGGATCCATGAGAATTCTATTGGCGTCTTCGGAAGTATTTCCTTTCGCCAAAACCGGCGGCCTCGCGGACGTAGCAGGTGCCCTTCCAAAGGCCTTGCAGAAACTGGGCGTGGATGTCCGCGTCATAATGCCAAAATACAAAGGCATCGAGGAGAAAGAGTTTCCTGTCAACTACAACGGCTTGCGCATTTCCTGCGCCGTTTCTCAAAGGATAGTCGATGCGGAGATTGTCGAGAGCCGCTATAACGGCATCCCTGTCTACCTTGTGGACAAGGACGAATACTACTATAGGGACAATCTCTACAGCACACAGGACGGCGATTACATAGACAACGCGGAACGGTTCATCTTCTTCTCGAAGAGCATCATAGAGGCGATCAAGGTGACAGGGTTCGCGCCCCACGTCATTCACTGCAATGACTGGCAGACAGCGCTCGTTCCCGTCTTTCTGAAGACCCTCTACCGGCAGGATCCTTTGCTGTCACGCATCGCAACCCTCCTGACCATTCACAACCTCGGATACCAGGGTCTCTTCTGGCACCTCGACTGGCACCTCCTCAACATAGGCTGGGAGTACTTCACACCCGACTCCCTTGAATTCTACGGAAAGATCAATTTTCTGAAGGGGGGCATTGTCTTCGCTGACATCATCAACACAGTGAGCAAGAAGTACAGCCAGGAGATCCAGACCCCGGAGTTCGGCTCCGGTCTCGACGGCATACTGACAACGAGAAAAGACGATCTCTACGGCATCGTCAATGGCATAGATTACGACGACTGGAGCCCGGACAAGGACCCCTACATACCTGCGGCTTTCGACGCCGATCATCTGAGCAACAAGGCCGCCAGCAAGGCCGAGCTGCAAAGGGTTTTCGGCCTGCCCGTCGACAAAGCCATTCCCGTGATATCGAGCATCTCGCGCCTTGCAGACCAGAAAGGCTTCGATCTCGTTTCCGAGGGCTTCGAGAGGCTTGTCTCCCTCAAGGTCCAGTACATTCTCCTCGGCACCGGGGAACGGAAGTACCACGAGCTCTTCGCTCAGCTCGCGCGAAAACACCCCAAGGCTTTTTCCGTGAAGATCGCCTATGACAATGCCCTTGCCCACCTCATTGAAGCGGGCTCCGATATGTTCCTCATGCCCTCCCAATACGAGCCGTGCGGCCTCAACCAGCTCTACAGCCTCAAGTACGGCACCGTTCCCATTGTCCGCGCGACAGGAGGCCTCGACGACACCATAACGGACAATCCTCTGATACCAGAGACGCAGACAGGCTTCAAGTTCTACGAGTACTCGATCGATGCCATGATCGCGGCCATCGAGCGGGCCCTCACCGCATATAAGGACGGCAAAGACTGGCTGTCTCTGGCAAAGAGATGCATGGCGCAAGACTTTTCGTGGCAAAAATCGGCCGCCGAGTACGCGGCCCTCTACGAAAAGGCCATACAACGACATGAGTTTCGCTAGCACCCTCGGCAAGGTCATTGAGATATCCCACTCCAATCTCGAGATACCATCCCGCGTTGCGGCCATTCTCAACATTATCTCGAGCGACATGCGCTTCGAAGAGGTAATTGTCTATACATTGGATAGTGATAAACGCCTGTCCTGCCGATACATGAACAGAAACAGCCAGCTTTTCGATCTTTTGAACAATTATCGCTGCCACATAGGCGAAGGCGTGGTGGGAACGGTCGCCCAGAAAAGAACGGCCCAGTATTTTACCCTCCACAATATCCCTCCCCGATTCGGCTGCCTCTTCTATTCGAAACTCGATGAGGTCATGGCGCGCTACAAATCTTTTGTCTTTCTGCCCCTGGCGGACGACAGTTTTCTCTACGGCGTGCTCCTCGCCTGCTCCGCCTCAAAAGAAGGCGTCAATGACAACGATCGCCTCCTGCTCTCCATCCTCGCTAGAGAGCTGGGCGGAATACTCTGTACATTCGACCTTCTTCTCTCTTCGAAAAAGCGCATTGCCGAGCTGGCCACGCTCTCCGACCTCGGCCGCGTCCTGACCTCCACACTGGAGCCCCATGCCATTCTCGAAAGCATCGCCCTCATCACCGCAAAGGCGCTCAATGCCCTCTTTGCGACCATCAAGCTCGACCTGGCCTTTGTGAAGTTCGACGGAAAGAGGTTCACCTCGGGGGCCATCGAACCGGCGCTCGAGGCAGACGTGCTCCATCTCGAAGGCGAGGCGCTCCGTCTCAGGCAGCCTGTTTCACGCACGGACGACGACATGGGCCGGAAGGAGAATGGCCCGTCCGTTGCCCTTTTTTCCGTACCCATAATGGCAAAAGATCGGGTCCTGGGCACGATCACCCTCTGCCGCAAGCACGAGCAGAAGGAGATCACGGACAACCAGGAAGACTGGTATCTGCTCAACAGGATCGCCACGTACATATCGAGCGGCCTCGAGAATGCGCTCCTCAACATCAAGCTGAGAGATGCCCTGCGGGAGCTGGGTGATGCGCAGAGGCGACTCATCGAGCATGAGAAACTGCGCAGCCTCGGAGAGATGACCGCCAGCATCGCCCACGAGATCAAGAACCCCCTCGTCGTCATCGGAGGCTTCACGAAAAGGCTCGCCAAGAAGGCCCACCTCGACGACAGCGAGGGAAGATACCTGGAGATCATCTCGAAGGAGGTAGCCCGCCTCGAGTCCATCCTCACGGAAGTCCTCAACTACGTGGAGGAGAGCGTGCTCCTTTTCGAGGTCTGTGATATAAACGATCTCCTGGACGAGGTGCTCTACCTCCTTGGCTCTGACACGGGGTGGGAAAACATCCGGATCATCAAGAGTTACAGCGAGCGACTCGCGCCCGTCATGTGCGATGTCCAGCAGATCAAGCAGGTCTTCATCAATATCCTCATGAACTCCTTTGAGGCCATGCATGGAAAAGGGAGCATCACGATAGACATTGAAAATGCCGTGCTCGACCAAAAGTCGTTTGTCGCGGTTTCCCTGAAGGACACGGGCGGCGGGGTCCAGCCGTCGTTCATCGACAACATATTCAACCCCTTTTTCACCACCAAGGAGAGGGGGAGCGGCTTGGGTCTCGCCATATCGAACAAGATCGTCACTCACCACGGCGGTGACATCGAGGTTAAGAACACACCGGGCGAGGGGGTCACCTTCACTGTGTATCTGCCTCGCAAGAACATGGATTAGAGGGGGTCAGGCATGGAAGCGAAAAGAATCCTGCTCGTGGACGACGAAGAGCACATACGACTTCTTTTCAAAGAAGAGTTGGAGGAGGAGGGCTATCTCATAGATCTTGCCTCAAACGGCTTGGAGGCCCTCGAAAAACTGAAAGGGCAACGCTTTGACCTCGTCGTCCTCGACATAAAGATGCCTGGAATGGACGGCATTCAAACCCTTGGCGAGATCAAGAAGACCGACAAGGATCAGCGCGTCATCCTTTGCTCTGCATACGGAGAATTCAAACAAGACTTCTCGAGCTGGGCATCGGATGCCTACGTGGTAAAATCCGCTGACACCAGCGAGCTAAAGGAGACCATCAAAAGGATCGTCGGAGCGTAATATGAAGAAAGTGAGAAAAGCCATTATCCCCGCAGGCGGGTTTGGTACGCGCATGCTGCCTGCAACGAAGGTCGTTCCCAAAGAACTGCTCCCGGTAGTGGACAAGCCCCTCATACAATTCATCGTAGAGGAGATAGCCGAGTCGGGCATAGAGGAGGTCATCCTCGTGACAGGCCGGGAAAAGGGATCAATAGAGGACCATTTTGACAGTTTTTCCGAGCTGGAGCACTTCCTTGAGAAGAAGAACAAGCTCGATCTCCTCGACACGGTACGAAGGACCTCCGGTCTCGTGCGGATCGTCTCCGTGAGGCAGCCCTACCCCGCAGGACTCGGGCATGCGGTGCTCTGCGCGCAGAGCCTCATCGATGACGAGCCTTTTGCTGTCCTCCTCCCCGACGATCTGATCCTCGCCGCCACGCCCTGCATTGCCCAGCTCTTGCGCGTATACAACGAATACGGGAGCCCTGTCATCGCAATACAGGCAGTGCCCCGGGAAAACGTCGGAAACTATGGCGTCATAAAGCCCTCATCCGTGAGGGACGGGCTCCATGAGGTCCTTGACATGGTAGAGAAGCCGGCTGTCTCCGAGGCTCCCAGCAATCTCGCGATCATTGGCCGCTACGTCCTGCCCCCCGAGATCTTCGATGTGCTTCAACAAACTCACGCAGGCGCGGGAGGCGAGATACAGCTCACCGACGCCATCAGGCGCCTCCTCCCAACCTTGCGCGTCCTCGGTCTGGAATACGAGGGGCTCCGATTCGACGCCGGCAACAAAGCCGGGTTCATCACGGCCAACCTTTACCTCGCCCTTCGTCATCCGGAAGTGAGGGACGAGCTTCTCGCGTTCATGAGGACCCTTGACCTGGGTACGATTATGCAATAGGATATAGGCTAATCGGGGGTGTAGCTCAGTGGGAGAGCACCTCGTTCGCAACGAGGGGGTCGCGGGTTCGAATCCCGCCATCTCCACCA
>CAYZAF010000619.1:0-6203 GCA_964476435.1 uncultured Syntrophaceae bacterium | reverse complement strand
CGGATATGGTACACCGCTTGCCCACAACTTTGGCAATGTCCCCGCCCACGTTCTCCCAGCCCAGGATGCCGTTGCGCATGAGCAGGTTGTGGCAGGGCTCCCATTCCGGAAAGTCGTCGATCACCTTTCTACCCGTCTCCTTCTCGTACTGCTTGCAAATGTCAGGGCGAATTGGTCCCGGACCGTGCGGGCCGATGGCGGTGTGGAGGGGATGGTCGAGGGCCTGTTGATCGACGCCGACCGCCTTCACCCCCTTCTTGACGAACCACTCACCCGCTTCCCTGCCCAGACCGGGTGATTCGAGGAAATACTTCGAATTGTCTCCCCAATACTTGTTCCACCCCGTATGAATGATGACGATATCTCCCTTCTCAATTTTGGGCCTCGCCTTTTCCAGGTCTTTCGCCGTGATGAGCTCCCACTTCTTCTTCGGGATATCCACCACCACGCCCGTGCCGTAGTAGCACTCGAGGGGGATCTCATGGGTGTACCTCAGACCCTCGACGACGTGGGCGGGGGAGTCGGCGTGGGTGGTGCAGTGCATGACCGTGGTCACCGTCTGAGACAGGACCCCCGATTTCACCATATAGTGCTTCCTTTCTATCTTCACATCGTCAAAGTACGGCCAAAGCGGGCACTTATCCCCGAAGGGATGGCTGAGATCTACAAGCTTCATCTTTCCCATGTTCGATACCTCCACTATCTCTTATTGTTTGGCGGGCCCCTCTCGCCCCTTCGCCCCTTGTCTCGGACCGCCTAGAGTTTTGGCAGCCCCGGTGCGCGGGTGCATCATCCGCCTGTTCCGCATGTCGGGTGCGCGTCCCACCCATCCCTGTTCCGCATCCATGCCGCCGTGCCGCAGCTCAGCCACCAAGGCAAATCCCTTTGCTGAAGAAACCCTGTGGAACTTGAGGTCAGGGGCTTTGGCCGCCAGGTCCATCAGTGCCAGGACCTTGCGGAAGTCGTCTGACCTTATGTGATCGTGGAGTGCCGCCGGGGAGCCCCACTCTTCGATGAGCATGAATTCGCCGGGGTCAGAGAAAAGGCTGTAGAGCTGGACACTCCTGCAGCCGGCCTTGACGGACACGGGTCCCCTGTACGACTCGAAGAGGTCGATGACGTGGGTAGTCACGTGGCGCGGCACGCTTATGCGCAGGGTCACCATCTCCATCCCCGGTTCTTGTCTCCTGTGCAGTCTTCTCGATTGGGTCTGATTCCCTTATTCAAGAGCCGGGCCAAACCGAAAAGTGCGGCCGGAAGACCTTGCAATAGGCCGTTAACACTCGATCCGGCGATTATCCGTCCCCCTTGGATTCCTCCGGATATCATGGAGACATACGCGACATATCGCGTTTTTCGCAACGGGCTAGCAACATTACCCCGGTCTTTTGATGCCCAGCTTCTGCATTCTCGAGCGGAGCGTCGATTCTTTGAGACCGAGGACCTGGGCTGCGCCCTTTCGTCCGCTCACGCGCCATCCCGTGCCCTCCAGGATCTGGATGATATGCTTCTTTTCCATGTCCCCGAGGGTCATCCTTCTGGCCTCTGTAGCGTCTGATGCGCCGAAGCCCCCGACGTGCAGCGTGGCCCCTGCGGTGAGAATCATGGCCCTCTCGATCACGTTTCTCAATTCCCGCACGTTTCCGGGCCATGAGTAGTCGCGCAGCAGGTCCATGGTCTTCTTTGGGATGTTCGTGATCGTCTTCCCCATGCTCTGTCCCAGCTCCTTCACAAAGGCCCACACGAGAAGGGGTATGTCTTCCCTCCGGTCGCGCAGGGGAGGCACGAAAAGGGGGAAGACATTCAGCCTGTAGTAGAGGTCCCTCCTGAAGCGCCCGTCTTTGACGAGATCGGCCAAGTCTTGATTTGTCGCCGCGATCACTCTGACGTCTACCGAAATCGTCTGCGAACTTCCCAGGCGCTCGAACCGGCCGTCTTCCAGGACCCTGAGGAGCTTGGCCTGCAGCTCGAGGGGGAGATCGCCGATCTCATCCAGGAAAAGCGTGGAGCCGTTGGCAGCTTCGAAGCGGCCGGTCTGCCGGGACACGGCCCCCGTAAAAGCTCCCCTTTCCCGGCCAAAAAGCTCGCTTTCGATGAGGGTAGGAGGCAGGGCCGCGCAGTTCACGGTTACCATGGATCGTCCCTTGCGGGGACTCATGTTGTGGATGGCCCTGGCCAGAAGCTCCTTGCCCGTGCCCGTCTCTCCCTGAATGAGGACGTAGGTGTCCCCGTTCGCGACCCTTTCTGCATCGTAAAGCATCTTCTTGATGAGAGTGCTCTCGCCGACAATGGCTTCGTGGCGGTACCTCGACTCTATTTCCCGTCTCAGGAGGACGTTCTCCTTTTCCAGGCGGTTCTTCAGCTCCGTGATTTCCCTGAGGGCACCTCTCAGCTTGTCGTCGGCCCTCTTTCTGTCGGTAATATCCCTGGTCAACGAGAGGAAGAGCTTCTGCTCCCCCAGGTCGAGCCGGCCGAGGCGCACCTCTACAGGAAAGGTAGTGCCGTCCTTGCGTCTCTGGACGCCCTCGAAGGTAATGAATTCGCCGGGCCCGAGGCGCTCCCAAAAGCGGGGCCTGTGCTTCTTCCTCTGTACTTCTATGTCTACGTCCGAGATGCGCATGTTGATGAGCTCCTGCCTTTCGTAGCCCAGGGTCTCGCAGGCGCGCTTGTTCACGTCAAAGATCCTGCCCTCTTCGTCGTGGATGAAGAACGCGTCCCCCGCCTGTTCGACGAGCATCCGGAACCGTCTCTCGCTGTCGAGGAGCGACTCTTCGGTTTTCTTGCGCCCGGTAATGTCCGTGACGAAACCCTCCAGAACGACCCCCCCGGATGCATCCTCCGTTTTTCTGGAGTTGACGCTGATCCAGATGGTCCTGCCATCAGGCCGACGGGCCTGCACCTCGGCGCCATTCACGAGCCCTCTCTCCTCGAGTTCCCTAAGGAGCCTCGAGCCGTCCCCGGGGTTCCTGTATATCATGGAGATATTCGGCAGGGACGCGAGAAAAGCTTCCGGGGAATCAAGGCCGAAGATCCGGGCGAGCTCCCGGTTGACCAGCAGGAATTCGCCCTGCCCGGTGGTCCGGTATACGCCGACCGCAGCGTTGTTTACAAGGTCCAGCCAGAGGCCTTCTCTCGTCCGCAACTCCTTAGTTTTTCCCCCGGGCCCTTCCGGCGAAACTCCCACCGCCTTCAATCTGGCCCGCAGCTTCCCCCTGCCCTCAAAGTGAGCCATCCCTCTATCCTCTTCCTTAAGATAGTTCCCTTTGTCCACTAGGTAACACGCTTTTGCGATCTAATCAATCTGTTTCTAGCGGGAAGTGGGGGGCATCGCGAACTGCGGGTAAGGCAAAGTGGGGGGTTCTAGGTGTTTGGGCAACCGCATGTTCAGGATCGCCTGCGGCTGAGGCGGAGTACGGGGTTAGGTGTCCGGCCGATCGCCTGTTCGGTATCGCGATCTGCGGCGGTCTGCTGCACCTCGCGCCTCCGGATATACACAAGTATTATCCTCGGCCAGCGAGGCTCGCATCCCATCCACATCTCATCGATCCCTCCATGCGCATCGTCCATCCACGCCGGAATTGTACCCTGCTTCGCCCGCCAATTCCGGCCTTAACGGAAAGTACGTTGATTCATGGGGCGGCCCTATTATAGGGCCGCCAGAGGCATCTCTACCTCGACGCAAGCGTCGCAAGCGTTCCGACGACAGGAAGGCGGGGCACCCGTGACCGACTACATCTTGTTTCCGCCGGTCGCACTACACGAAGTCGCCAACGGGTGACACGCCCTTATCCCAATGTTGTGTGGTATCAGAGAGACAAGGTCCCGTCCGGGAGGGCTGTTCCTTCTCGATTCGCATCGCTTAGGAGCGCTGGGGTACCCGTTCACGGATTGACGAGCGTGACAATGGTGTATAAGCCCCGTACCCTGTGGATGCGGGGCTTACCCCTTAGTCCACGCGCCTGATACCGAGGCATAACCCCCCTAGTAGGGCGCTCTTGTTTGCGGACGACCACATAACACAGCGTAAACCCAAGAACCCGCGACCATGTATATTCCCGTCTCGCGGGTGGGTCCGCAATCGGCGCGTGAGCGAGTCGGGAGTGGTAAACGGGTCAGCGCGGAAGCGCTAGCGAATGGGAAGGAATAGCCGTCCAAACGGACGGGTGCCTCTGGGATGTCCGGACGGGACAATCCCGAAATCAAAGGTTGCCGCCGATTGGCGGGATGCGATAGGGCATCAGAGGATCGACATGGCAGCGATGAATCCTTGGCGAACCGCGTCGTACACCTTCGCAGGAGCGACGCAGTCGCCCACCGCATACACGGGCACATCGCCGGCTGCGGCCCGGAGCTTCTCCGCTTCTTCCCGGTGCGCTTCCATGCCCACGGCGTAGATGACCGTGTCCGCAGCAAGGAACTCTTCCTTATGCTCCGGATTGATTACAGCCACGCCGCGAGGGGTAATAGCGACACACTTTAGCCCGGTTCTGTGGACCAGCATCTTGTCCATCTCATGGATGAGGGCAATGCGATGCATCTTGTACGCATCTCGCGCGACCTCGTCCAGCATTTCGATTACGAGGACGTCTCTGCCGTTCTTTGCAAGATGGAGCCCGACCTCACACCCCACGAGACCGCCCCCTACCACAACGACCCTTTGCCCGATCCTCGTTATGTCGTCGTATACCTCCAAGGCGTTCACGGCGTTCTCTATCCCGGTAATAAGAGGTCGGATCGGTCTTGAGCCTATCGCAAGAATCACTGCATCCGCACCGAAGGCGCTCACATCAGGAGGGGTAAACGTCTTACCCATGATGACCCGGATGTCCCGCTTCTCGACGCGGCGCACCAGCAAATCCTTGAATGCATGCAGATCACCTTTGTAGGCATCCTTGTCCGTAACCTTGAGGAGCCCGCCCATGGCGCCAGATTTCTCCACCAGGGTCACCCTGTGTCCGCGATCGGCAGCAACGATGGCGGCCTCCATGCCCCCTATGCCTGCGCCGACTACCAGTACGTTTCGAGAGCCTTTCGGTCTGCTTCGGAGCACTGCTTCATCAAAGTAGAATGCCTTGGGGTTTACCGAGCAGCCGAAGAGCACGCTGAGGTCATCGATATTCTCTTCCAGGGGGCCGGGGAAGCATTTGTAGCACCTTATGCAGGGAGCGATGTCGTCGGCATTCCCCGATGCAACCTTGCGGGCAAATGCAGGATCGGCAGTCAGCTGTCTGCATAAGGCCACAAAATCGCACTTGCCCTCCGCAATCAGTTGCTCAGCCGTTTCGGGGGAGTTTATCCCGCCGACGAGGGTCACGGGAATGGAGACTGCCTTCTTGATGACTTCCGACAATCCTGCATTCAATGCGTGGGGCTCGAACACCGAAGAAAACTGTCCGCTCAGGATCGGATCGCGATAAAGGCCCACCGAAACATGAATGATATCCACGAAACCTTCTATCATCTTGCAGAATGGCGCGACTTCCCTTACTTGCATGCCGCCCTCGACCCGCTCATCTCCGCTCACTCGGACTTCGATGATAAAGTCCTTGCCCATCGCCTCCCTCACCCTTTTCATCACCTGAATGGGGAATCGCGCTCTGTTCTCCAATGAGCCGCCGTACCCATCGGCCCTTCTATTGGTCCGGGAGGACAAGAACTGATTGAGCAGCCAGCCGTGCCCCGCGTGAATCATGACGCCGTCGAAGCCGGCCTTCTTCATGAACGCGGCGCACGACGCAAAATTATCGGCAACCGATCCCATCATCCCTTCGTCCATGGCGATGACTTCGATCCCGTCCTCCCTCACATATCCCATGGGCCCGATGGGATTCTTCAAGCCGGGGATGGAGAGCTTGGATTCGCCGCAGTGGGAAAGCTCAATGAGCGCAATGGCGCCGTTCTTCCTGATCATGCCTGTGGCCTTCGCCAGCGATTCGTACGAGGGACCCTCAAAACGGGTATAATCGACGGGCTCGAAGGGTTCGCGGTTCGCGTACTCGAAGTCCACCGGCGTCTCCCCGACAGTGACCTGGGCGCAGCCGCCCATGGACCGTTCTTGAAAGGCCTGAAAAAACACGGACGACAAGAAAGGAATTGTCCCGAAGGTCCCGCAGTACATAGGGGCAGCGATGATCCTGTTCTTGTAAGTATGGGAACCTACCTTCATTGGAGAAAGTAGATGGGGGAACATTTTGCTGTCCATG
>CAYZAF010000618.1:0-3918 GCA_964476435.1 uncultured Syntrophaceae bacterium | reverse complement strand
TCGGCGGCAAGAGACGTCCCCGAAATGGTGAGGCAGACAATGGCAGTAATGATCGGACCGTATGGGTTTTTCATTTTTCCCTCTGCTCCGCGTAAAGGTTCTGGAGGATGGTGGGGGTAACGAATATGAGTAGCTCGTTCTTGTTCTCCTGTTTTACGTTATTCTTGAAAAGCCAGCCCAGCAAGGGGATGTCCTTAAGCAGTGGAATGCCGTTCTCGTTGTCAGTCTTCGACACCTCATAGATGCCGCCGATGACGACCGTCTGGCCGTCCTTTATGAGCATCTCGCTTGAGGCTTCATTGGTGCTGATTCCCGGAGTCCCCGCAGTAAACCGAGGGTCGAAATCCGGGTCATCTTTTTTTGCGACTACCGTCAGTCTGATGTTCCCGTCTTTTGTCACATGGGGTGTAACCTCGAGGGAAAGGTCGGCGGATATGAACTGTATGTTCGTGCCCAGGTTGCCGGAGGAGGTCTGATACGGGATCTGGGTGCCCTGCGACACTTTCGCCGGCCGGTTGTCAGAGGTGATCACCTTTGGGTTGGAGATGATCTTGCCTTTGCCGTTCGCCTCCAGCGCGGAAAGAACGAGATCGAGCTGAAAGGAGTCGTTCACCCCGCCCAGGAAGAGCCCCAGGGCGCCTCCGCTGCCGGATGCCACGTCAGGGGCTGGGAGATTGACAGCGTAGGGGAAGGCGATGTTGCCGCCCCTGACCCCGTAGTTGCCCACCTGCGGCGTAGCGGTTATGCTCGAGCCGCTGCTCGAGCTGCTGCTAGAGCTGCCGGAGTTCGTTGTCACCGTTTGCTGGCCAGAGATGGTATAGGTTCTATTCCCGAGACCCGAGCCAGCGGCGTTCATGCCCCACGCCACGCCCAGCTCTTTCGAGAAGGACGACGTGGCCTGGACGATCCTCGCCTCTATCTGCACCTGCACAGGAGGTACGTCGTGATCCTTTATCAGCTTGACGACTGAGGCTACGACATCCTTCCTGTCGCGGATGATGAGGGCGTTGTTCCATGGGACCACGGTAACGACGCCGTTGGGCGTAAGAAGCCCTTTCGAAGGCTGCCCGGTCGGGCCGGGCGCGGGCGGAGGCGGCGGGGTCGGAGAGGCCCCGGGAATGGGGTTGCTCGTCTGCGGAAGGGAGTTCGAAACGTTCTCCCCCCTTATCATCTTCGCCACGTTGGAAACGTCCGCGTAGTTCACGAAGACGGTATCTGTGACGAACTCTTCCTCGGCCTTGTCCCTCGCCTCCTTTTCCTTGATGAAGTCGAGCCTCAGCTTCGTCTCCCTGTCCTTCTCGTCGTTGAGCTTCTTGGCCGTGACGATCCGAACGACGTTCTCCTCCTCTATCTTGGCCAGGTCGGCATTCTTCAGGATCACGTCAAGGGCCTCCTCGAGGGGCACGTTTTCGAGCTTGATGGTCACCTTGCCCTTCACGTCCTCTGCGATGACGATGTTCCTGGCGCTCACATCAGAAAGGACCCTCAAAACGTTCCGGATATCGGCATCGATGAAGTCGAAGGATATCCGCTGCGTCGCCTGCCTGGCCGTCTGGGCAAACGAGACGGACGGCACCAGGAAGACGACCAAAACGAGTAGGATCAGCGCTTTTTTCATAGTTCACCCTTCCTATTTTCGCGGAAGATCTACGGCTATTTTTCGAATATCGCCCCGCAGCTTATAGCCGAACACCACTTTGTCTTCCAGGAAATCGATGAGCCACATATTGCTGTTGATGAAGTCCCCCCTCTTGAACATCATTCCCTTGCCCTGGGTGTCCTCCATGACCGCAAACGTCACCGCCCCTGTTTTCACGACACCTACGAGTTTCAGCTCTTCCAGCTCATACCCGCTTTTCTCCACCCCTGTCCCTGGGTTCTTCTTCGACATCTTGAGGAGATGCACCTCCTCGAAGGGGTCCCTCCGGTCCTGGGAGGTATAGGTAAAATCCCCTATATTTGAAGGAGCCTCTATATTTGAAGGAGCCGGCTTCTTTCCAGGGGTATTTTGCTCTGCGTGGCCCGCCGGAGGGGCAAGGACGATCGAACAAAAAAGCAGAGCGGCTATCGCGCTATTTCGGAGCCGGTCCATTCTTCTCACCCTTCTTCTTTTCTTTCGGTCTTTCTTTCTGGAAGACATAGGTCTTTGCCAGGCATGAGCCTTCCAGAGTAACCTTTTGACCGGTCCCCTTCCCTTCGAGGGAAAAGCTCGTGACCCGGACGATCCTCTCCATGTGCCGGATCCCGTCGAAGAAATAGCCGAGGCTGTGGTAGAGGCCGGTATACTTGATCTCGAAAGGCAGCTCGGAGTAAAAGTCTGCTGGTTGAACCTCTTTGGGCGCGAAGAATCTTATGCGCGTCCTCGACGTCTGGGCAGTGAGGGAGATCTGCCTGAGAAGGTTGGGGACCTCCTTTTCCTCGGGCATCTGCCTCAACGCCTCCTGGAAGCGGTCTTTCAGTTCGGCATACTCCTTCCGCGTCGTTTCCATGTTGTTCTTGATGGCGGTGAGTCGGCTCACCTCCTGCTGCTCGTGGGCAAGATCCCGCGCCAGCCGTCCTTTTTCCTTAAACTGCCCGCTGAACACGAGCACATAGGAGACGACGAGTATCGCGACGCAGAAAAGGGCAATCAGGGGCACCCTGTACGGTTTTGGCAGCGAGAGGCTGCTGAGGTCGTTCTTCATAGCGCCACCCCCGCCTCGACGACAAATTTCTTCACCGTCCCGTCCGCCTCGCTCACGTCTTCCACGCTCTTCAGTTCGACGCCCGTCATGTAAGGGAGCTTCGAGAGCTGCTCGACGAACTCGCAGATCGACTCGTTGTCTATGGAGCGGCCTTCCAGGGAGAACTTTGTCTCATCCTTGACGACCCGTTTCAGCCACACATTCTCCTTCGTCAACGAGGAGAGGTCATAAAGGATTCTCGGCACCACTGCCCTCCCCTCTTTTATCCTGTCTATGGCAGCTATCCTCTCCGATATGTCCTTCTTGTCCCGCTCTATGTACTGGAATTCCCTGAAAACCCCCTGAAGGGCATCGTTCTGCTGCTTCGCCATGACGATCTCGCTGTGCAGCCGGCTCAGGTCCCTGGTATTCTTCACATAGACGATGCCAATGAGGAGGAAGCAGATAATGAGGGCTCCTATGAGGATATGCAGCTCGAAGCCCTTCTCTTTCTTTCTCCTTACCTTGCTCGGTATGAGGTTTATCTTGATCATGATCAGCTCTCGTCCCTTCTCGCGGACAGATAAAGGGCCACTGGCGCAGAGAACTTCCTGTCTTCATCCATTTCTGCTTCTGCTGTCCCTCCGCTCGCCACGAACAGGAAGGGGTCGAGGAACTCGACCTCGATTCCTGTTTCCTTCTCGATCTGGCCTTTGAGGCCTGAAACGCGCGATGAGCCGCCCGTGAGATAGATTTTGCCGACCGTCTCGCGGGGCTTCGTAGCCACGTAAAAGTTGACGGTCTTGTTGATCTCCGAAGATACGTTCGAGACGAAGTCACGGAGAAATTCCGCCACGTCATCGCTGCCCCTCAGCTTCCGCTCTTCAGCCTCTTTGTAGTCCACTTTTTGCTGCTTTGCGATCTCGCCGGTGACGTACTTCCCCCCGATCAGTATCTCCCTCGTGAATTCTATGTTCAGCTCTTTCATGATCGCTATGTTCGTTACCGATGCGCCCACGTCCGCAGCCAAGACGGAGAACCCCTTGGGCTTGTAGATCTGCTCCACGAGGTTCGTCACGGCGAAGATGTCCACGTCGAGCACGGCGAGGTCGAGGCCCGCAAGGTCGAATGCCTCCATGTATCCCTCGACGATCTCCTTCTTCGCGGCCACCACGAGGAGGTTCATCATGTTTTCCTTCTCCTCGTCCATGCCCATGATGTAGTAGCTGTAGTAGATTTCCTTGAGGGGAAAGGG
>CAYZAF010000617.1:0-5903 GCA_964476435.1 uncultured Syntrophaceae bacterium | reverse complement strand
GCTATCTTTGAGGCGGCCGACGTATCCGGATAGCTGCCGCTCCGAGAAGTCCCCTCTCTCGAAGGCCTCGCAAACGGTCTCTGCGGCGAGAGCGCCGGAGGTAATCGCGAGATTCATCCCCTCCTGGTTGAGTCCGTTCGTATAGCAGAGCCCTCCTGCGTCCCCTGCGAGGAGCAAGCCCCTGGCAAAGAGCTGCGGCAGAAGCTTATAGCCTCCCTCGGGGAGCACGTGGCCGGAGTACTCGACGAGCTGGGCCCCTTTCAGCAGCTTGCCTATGGGCTCCCGCGCAAGGAAGCGCTGAAGCAGCTCATAGGGGGCAACGCCGCTTGCTTTTAAGGAGTCGAGGTGGGTTACGAGGCCCACGGAAAGGGTCTCGGTCTGGGTGTAGATGAAGCCGCCGCCCCTGATGCCTTCGGTGCAGCCGAGGAATTCGCATGAAGCGCCCTGGCGGCGCACCAGACCGAAGCGGTCGTTGATCTCCTGCTCTTTCAGGCGGAAGAGGGCCTTGATCCCGAGGGCCGTGTCGAGTGCGGTCAGCGGCTTGCACAGCCCCAGTTTCCTCGCCAGCGTGGAGAGGGCGCCGTCGCACAGGATCGTGACAGGGGCGTGGATCTCTCCTGCGTCCCTCCCGATCCGTACGCCCCTTACGGACCCGTTCTCAATGAGGAGCTCTTCGGCAAGACAATTCGTCAGAAGGGTCGCCCCGGCATTAGCTGCCTCCTCGGCGTACCACCGGTCGAAAACGGGCCGGAACAGGGTGTAGCCGTTGTACGGTGGGCTGTCGAAATTGCCGGACTCGAAGACGAGTGACGTCGCAGCTGCCTCGGAGAGGATCGTCAGCGTCCGCTTCACCACATGGCGCTCCCACGGCGCCCGTTCCCAGAAACCCGGCAGCAGCTCTCCGGCGGCAGGGCAGTTCGGGATCATCCCGCCGAACATGTTCTTCGACCCCGCTGTCTCCCCCCGTTCCACCATTGCTACCCGGAGGCCTTTGGAAGCCATTCCGAGGGCAGCCGACGCGCCCGCGGGGCCCGCTCCGACCACGATGGCGTCGTATCTCTTCATGGGAGGTCCCCGTCCCTGTATCGCCTGATGCGGTCGATGAGCTTCGGCAGAAGACTCCTCAGATCTCCCACGAACCCCTTGTCGGAGAAGCCGAAAATGGGCGCCCCTGGGTCCAAGTTGACGGAGAGGACCTCCTTCGATGCCTGGATGCCCGCCACGTGGTGGGGGGACCCCGAAACGCCGAGAGCGAGGTACAGCCCGGGAGACACGCTCTTTCCCGTCTGTCCGATCATCCTCTTCTTCGGGAAGAAGCCGTCGTCGACCACGACGCGGGTCGTTCCTACGGCACCCTCCAGAAGGTCTGACAGCTCCTCCACGAGGGGGAGCACATCACGCGAGCCGGAGCCCACGCCGACAATGCGCCCTGCATCGATAATATCGACGGTTCTAAAATCGGGCGCCTCAGGCGGAAAGGTATTCGGGTAGGCCGCGCCGGGCTGAAGATCGACGCGGATGGCCTCTATCTGGAGGGTCGTCCCTTCCTTCCTTTTCTTCCTGTCGAGGGACTCTGCCTTGATCGTAGCGATCTCGCGGCCGGGTTTTCCATAGGAGACGACCTGCTCCCATTGACCCCCGTAGACATGGCGGACATAGAGGAGCGCACCTCTCGCGAGACGTATGTCGACGCAATCCGTCACCGCCGCGGTCCCGAGGCCGAAAGCGATAAGGGGGGCGAGATCCGCGCCCCAGTCCGTGTGGGCAAAAAGAAGGAGCCTGAAGGGGAGATGCTCCAGGGCAATCCTGGCGGCAGCAGCGCAGGGCTCGCACCTGCTCTCGAGAAGGCCCTCTCCCTCCACGCAATAGAGGATGGAAGCCCCGTACCCCTGCAGCTCCTCCTCGTCAGGCTTGTCAGGGCCGCAGTGAAGGGCGCAGAGCCTCACCCCGAGGAGGGCAGCGATCCTCGCGCCCTCGGTGAGGAGCCCCGGATTGATCTCCCCTCCCCCTTTCGTCAGGGGCTCGAGGAAGACGATCACATCCCCTTCACGCTTCATACGCGCCTTCCTGCCATGTACCCCTCGTGGATCGCCATGTCCGCCTTTCTGGGCGCCACGCAGTCGCCGGCCCGAATGAGCTCCTTCACCCTGCCTTTCAGGGAGAAGTAGAGGGCATCGTTCACCTGGTTGCCCATGGCAGCGACAACCGTATCGTAGTCCCCAAAGACCTTCCCTACGTTCGAATAGACATCGAAGCCGTGCACCTCAGTGCCCCGTATCTCCGCCGCATAGAAATCGGGGGTGATGGTGACCCCCTTCTTCAGGAGTCGCTGCTTAGCCAGGGTGATGTCCTGGGTGGGACCCAAATCCCCGCCCACGTAGTACGCTGTGGTAACCACGTGGACCGTCTTGCCCAAATCTGCCAGGTACTCCACGGTACTCGTCGCCTGATGGCCCCCGTCGTCATCTATGAAGAGCACGCGCTCCCCGATGTCCGCCTCACCTCGCAGGACCTGCCAGACCGTGAAGACCCTCGGCCCGTCGCCCCCCGGAATGGCCGGTCGCTTGGGAATTGACCCGGTAGCGACGATCACCGCATCAGGATCCTGGGCGAGGACGAATTCCGTTGTTATGGTCTGTCCCAGCACCATGGGCACCCGGAGGGCCTCCAGCTGGTTGCGCTCGTTCCTGATGATGACGCCGAATTCCTCACGGCCTGCCCCGCGCATCGCGATGGCCACCTGCCCGCCGAGGGAGCCTTCCTGCTCGTAGAGGGTTACGTCGTGTCCCCTCAGATGGGCTATCTTGGCAGCCCACATACCTGCGGGCCCTCCCCCGATCACCATGACCCGTTTTCTCCATTTGGTGCGGGGGAGATGAAGCTCGTCCTCGTGCCCCTCATTGCCGACAAAAGGGTTCTGTATGCATCCTATGGACCTGTTGAATGCTATCCGGCCGTAGCAGCCCTGGTTGCAGGCGATGCAGTAGCGTATCTCCTCGAGTCTTCCGTCTCTGGCCTTGTTCGCGAGATTCGGATCGCACAGCTGGCCCCTCACCATGCCTATCATGTCCGCCTGTCCGTTGGCGAGCACCTTCTCTGCCAGGAGGGGGTCATTGATGCGGCCGGTCGCGAAAACGGGGAGGCTTACTGCCTCTTTGATGCCCGCAGCCAGGGGGACTGCGTACCCCAAAGGCATATGCATGCTGCCGCCCACGAGGTACAGATTGTGGAAGGTCGAAAGGGTGAGGTCGACGAAGTCGATGGTCGACGACTTTTCGAGGAGTCTGGCGATCTTTTTCGCATCCTCGAGAGTGATGCCACCCCAAGGGGTCATCTCATCCGCGCACAGGCGCACGCCTACGGTGAAATCATCCCCTACTGCATTTCGAACGCTCGCGAGAAGCTCCAGAGGAAAGCGCATGCGTTTTTCAAAGGTCCCCCCGTACTCGTCTGACCGGAGATTGGTAAGGGAGGACATGAACTGCCTGGCGAGCGAACTGTGGCCGAACTGAAGCTCTACCCCATCAAACCCGCCTTCCCTTACGTGGACAGCCGATGTGGCGAAGTATCGGACCACCTCCTCGATGTCCTCAATCTCCATCTGCTTCGGCGTTTCCCTGTATATGGGGTCAGGAACCGGGGACGGGCCCCACACGGGGAGCCTCGAGAGGGCCCCGCTGCACTGCTGGCCGTTGTGATTGATCTGAGCGAAGATCTTGGTCTCGTACGGGTGGACCGCCCTCGTGATCCTCTTGTAGCCGGGGATCACCTCCGGCCTGAATGCCTCGATGAGCTTGTCGTACGCGCGGTCCGTGGGATGGACCGACTGTTCCTCCGTGATGATCAGCCCTGAACCACCCCTCGCCCTCGCCGCGTAGTAGCTGGCATGTCGCTCGGAGGGAAGGCAGGCCTCAGCGAAGCTCGTGAGGTGCGCTGAGAAGGATATGCGGTTGGGTACGATGACCTTGCCAATGGAAAGGGGCGAAAAAAGGTACTTAAACTGTCCTGACATAATCTTGGGCTCCATCTTTTGAGTATGAAGCAGAAGCATCCCTCCGGAATGGCGCCAAGCATTCCGGGTCGGGGCTCTTCATCGATCGAGTGAGAAAGTATGCGACTGCCGGGCAGCCGCCGTGGCAGATGCTGAACCGGCCGCACCCTTCGCACGACGCTATCCTCATGCGGCGCAGCGCCTCGAAGGCCTCAGCGGATTGCCAGATCGATCCCAGAGACTCGACGGTTATGTTGCCTGCCCTGAAACAAGGGTCCTGGAGGAAGGCACACGGGTAGACAGTGCCGTCCGGGGCCACGCTGCACGTCATCTTAGCGGCGCCGCACATGTTGAGACCGAGCCCGCTCCTGTCCTCGGCAGTGATGGAAAAGAAAGAATCCCCTGTGAGTACGTCCCTGTGGGCGCTCAAGAATCGCGACAGCTCCTCGAGCTGGCCCCTGTCCAGGCAATACTCCTCCCAAACCTTCCGCGCGTTTCCGGAAGGACGGAACCGGGAGAGTCTCGTCTTCACCCCATAGCGCCTACCGAGGTCATGAATCTGGAATATCTCTCTGAAGTTGGTCCCCATGACCACCGTATTGATGCTCAGGTGCGGAAAGCCGTGGCCTTTCAAAGCCTCGATGCCGGCGATGATCCTTTCGAAGGTCCCCTCCCCCCTGACAATGTCGTTCGTCTCAGCCGTTGCGCCGTCGAGGCTCACCTGGATATAGAGGTAATCCATCCTGGCCAGTCTCGCTGCGAGGGCTTCGTCCACCAGGGTCCCGTTCGTGCTCACGCACGTAGTGATCTTTTTGGCGTGGGCATAGTCCAGGATATCCAGGAAATCTTCCCTCATGAAAGGCTCGCCGCCCCCGAAATTAACCTGAAAGACCTCCATCCGGTCGAGGTCGTCGATGAATCGCCGGCTCTCCTCGAAGTCAAGCTCCCTGCCGCACCCTTTCCTGAGATCTGCAGAAAGGCAGTGGCGACAATGAAGATTGCATCGGGAGGTGATCTCCCACGTCACGTTTACCGGGGCCAAGAGGGTATGGCTATATGTCAGGTCGTAGCTCAACGATGAGGCCTTTTTTTGAGAGTGCTGCGAGAACGCGGTCCGCCCTCCCCTCGGCGCCTGAACAGGATACGGTCAAGACGCGCACCCCTTTCGGACCGGTCTCGATGCGCAGGAGCCGTCCCGATTCCACAAAGGTCAGCCTCGCGTCCTTGCTGCTGTAAAAGAGGAGGCCGAATCCCTCTTCTCGCGCCCTTATACCTGGGGAAAGGCAGTACATCAGTAGACGCCGCAGATCCCGTCTACCAAGAGATCTTCGATTTCAATTTCTTCCAGTATATCCGCAATGTCAGCCTTCAGATCTTCCTTCTCTGCCTGCGTCGATTCCATTTCCTGCTGCTTCATCTCTTCTTTCCTTTCATTAGTATTGTGGATGGACTTGCCCCAACAGTCTGCCACATGCTGCCCTTCCATGACAAGTGATAAACGTACTATCATAGCGTCACATGTGTCATGGCGCTCTAGCGTTATACTTTAAGGGCGTGTCACCCGTTACCTCCTCTTAGCAGCCTCGTCGTAAGAAAAGCGTATCGCTTCTTATTCCATCAAGAGTTCCCCCCATCCCCCACCGCTTCGCTCCGGGGGCTCTCCACCTTGACGGAAACGTCGCGGCTTTTCTAGGTAGTCCTTGGCAATGCACGAAGTCGGCAACGGGTAACACGCCCTTTATCAGCACGTCATGTGGGTTAAGGAAAGACAGACGCACGGTTGCCGTCCGCGGAAGGCTGTTCCTTCCCGATTCGCATCGCTCACGAGGTGCTGGGGACCCGTCACGAAAGACGAGCGTACGAGGGATCAATAGGCAAGCCCCCGCGCCTCTAAGGTGCGGGGCTTCTCCCT
>CAYZAF010000616.1:0-1792 GCA_964476435.1 uncultured Syntrophaceae bacterium | reverse complement strand
CGGCTCCGCCATTTCCTTCGCTTAAGCTCGGTGCTTTCGTCTCTTTAGTGCGCTCTAGCGACTCCCCCCGCTTGCCTTCTGGAACTCGCGAAGGCCCCTACCGGCGGCCTTTTCGCTCGGACGGTCCTCGCCCTGCGCTCTTCGAGCGCACCGCTCCTCCCGGCCTAAGGAGGGTCCCGAGAGACTTCCGCAAGGCTTGCGAAAGAAATGGCTCCGCCGCGGGTCAAACGGTACTTCATTTTGCGTATGCTTCCATGCTTTACAAATCCTCTGGGGGCTGGTAATCTTGTCCCCTGGCGCCCGGGTCTGCCGAATGCGATGGAAAGGCTTAAGGTTGCAATGGATTGGCGAAAATGAGATTGCCGGCTATTCCCCTTTCGAGGAAAGGACGTGGTTGAAGGATCGCCCGAAAGGCTCACCTATGAGATAGGGCCCATACGGCCTCCCAGTGAGGCTATGAGCCTTCTCGTCCGGTTCACCAGGAATTGCCCGTGGAACAAGTGCGAATTCTGCCACCTTTACAAGGGGAAGAAATTCGAGCGCAGGCCGCTCGCAGAGATTAGGGCGGATATCGATACGATCAGGCAGATACTCGACGAAGTCCGAACCCTCGCGTGGCAGAGGGGCGATGCGGGAAAGGTCTCGCAGGGCCTGCTGCAAGAGGTCTTCTCCGATCCCCAATACAACGATTGTTTCAGGAGCGTGGCTGTCTGGGCATACGGCGGAGCCAGGAACGTCTTTATTCAGGACGCCAATTCCCTCGTCATGAAGAAGGACGATCTCGTCGAGGCCTTGCGCTACCTGAAGTGCGCCTTCCCTTCTGTCGATCGTGTCACCTCCTACGGGAGGTCCCAGACGATCGCCCAGCTCTTTTCCGTGGAAGACCTTGAGCGCCTGAAGGAAGCGGGGCTGACAAGACTCCATCTCGGCATGGAAACCGGCTCCGATCTTCTTTTGAGATACATGCGCAAAGGCGTGACAAAAGAGCAGCACATCGCAGCCGGACAGCGGGTCAAGGAATCGGGCATCGAGCTTTCCGAATACGTGATGCCGGGCCTGGGCGGCAAGAAGTGGAGAGAGGAGCACGCCCTCGAGACCGCCGATGCCCTCAATTGCATTGACCCGGATTTTATCAGGCTCCGGACCCTGAAAGTGACGAAGGGGATGATTCTCTACGAGAAGCTGGAGAGCGGCGACTTCCTCCTGGAGGAGGATGAAGAGATACTCACGGAGCTGCGGCTCCTCATCAGCCACCTCGAAGGAATCAGGAGCTTCATCAAGAGCGACCATATCATGAATCTCCTCGAAGAGGTGGAAGGCAGGCTTCCCGAGGACAAAGAAAAGATGCTCAAGGTGATCGATCGCTATTTCACCCTCAGTCCGGAGCAAAGGCTCGTCTATCGCGTGGGCCGCAGGACCGGTGCCTACCGGAGCATCGATGACCTGAAAGATGAAAATACCTACGGGCGCATAGTTGAGGCCATCAGGGAAATGGAAGAAGAGGAACCCGGGTCGGTTGAGAGGCAGCTCTCCCTCCTCCTCGAGCAGTACATCTAGCCCTGGGAGGCTCCACGCTGGCATACACGACGAAAGGGCCGTACCATAAGCTATGGCAGGTGATCCTGTGGACATACTCTCCTTGCGACCCTTCGAGACCTGCTCCATAAGGCCGCCCACGGAAAACAGTAGCCTCACCTTCCGCCTCACGAGGAACTGCGCATGGAACCGCTGCATGTTCTGCCCTGTCTACAAGATGGGCGCGCGATTCAGCAGAAGAAGCATCGATGAGATC
>CAYZAF010000615.1:0-2690 GCA_964476435.1 uncultured Syntrophaceae bacterium | reverse complement strand
GTTCGCGAGGTCGAAGTAGTCGATTGCCTTCGTGATGTAGAGGTAGGAGTTTGGGTCAAAGCGCTTGATGAAGTTCTCACCCCTGTACTGGAGGTAACCCTCCACCTCGAACTCCGGGTCGAACTTGAACTCCGGCCGGCTGTTCTTGAAGCGCCTGCCGAACTTCTCATCCATGGAGATGTTGCTCATGTAGGTAATGTGGCCGACCATCCTCGCGACGGCGAGGCCCTTCGCGGGCGGAGGGCCTCCGTAGTAGTTGCCGTCGTTCCAGTTGGGATCCGACATGATGGACTGCCTTCCCACCTCGTTGAAGGCGATCTGCTGGGGCGAGTGGGTAGCAGTCGTTGCGATGGGAATGGCCGAGCGAACCCGGTCCGGATACGAGGCAACCCATTGAAGGGCCTGCATGCCTCCCATGGAGCCACCCGCCACGGCGAGGAGCTTATCGATGCCGAGGTGATCGACGAGGTGGCGCTGTGCGTCCACCATGTCTTTCACGGTGATAATGGGAAACTCAAGCGCGTAGGGTTTGCCCGACGAGGGGTTTATGGAAGCGGGGCCGGTGGAGCCCCGACACCCGCCCAGAACGTTTGAACAGACAACAAAATAGCGATCCGTATCGAAGGCCTTGCCCGGGCCGATGATGTTGTCCCACCAGCCAGGGTTCTTGTCGCCTTCACGCCATCCGGCTGCGTGGGCGTCGCCGGTGAGAGCGTGGAGAATCAGGACGGCGTTTGACCTGTCCCCGTTGAGGGAGCCGTACGTCTCGTAAGCGAGGGTGACCGGGGAGAGGGTTCTACCTCCCTCCGTCTCGAACGGCTTATCCTGGGCGAAGGTGTAGGACTGAGTATTCACCCAGCCCAAACTCTCGCTCGTTGTCTTGACCATCCTCTCGCCCCCTTCGGGACCCTTTCCTTATCAAAGATAGGGGAACTAGCCTGCTGCTTTCTTGAGCGCCTGCTCCAGATCTTCCTTGATGTCCTCAACATCCTCAATGCCCACTGAGAGGCGGATGTAGTCTTCGGTCACACCCGTTTCTTCCTGCTCGGCCCGCGTCAGCTGCTGGTGGGTCGTGGAGGCTGGATGAATGACGAGGCTCTTGGCATCGCCTATGTTTGCGAGATGGGAGAAGAGCTGGACCGATTCTATGAATTTCTTTCCCGCCTCGAGACCGCCTTTGATGCCGAAGCCGACCAATGACCCGAAGCCGTTCTTGAGATACTTGCTCGCGATTCCATAGGCAGGGGAGTCCTTGAGCCCGGGATAGACGACCCAGGTGACGAGGGGGTGGCCTTTCAGGAACTTCGCCACTTCCAGGGCATTCTCCGAGTGCTTCTTCTGGCGCAGAGGCAGGGTCTCAAGCCCCTGGAGAAAGAGCCACGCGTTGAAAGGGCTCAACGCAGCGCCGATATCCCGGAGGAGCTGCACGCGCACCTTGAAGATGAAGGCGACGTTCCCCATGTCGCCGAAGTTCGCGAACACATCCCAGAACTTGAGGCCGTGATAGCTGGGGTCGGGCTCCGTGAATTCCCGGAACTTTCCATTACCCCAGTTGAAATTACCCCCGTCGACGATGACGCCCCCTATCGACGTGCCGTGGCCTCCGATGTACTTGGTCGCTGAGGAAGCGAGAATGTCGGCACCGTAATCTATGGGTCTCACGAGACCGATGCCCACCGTATTGTCAATAACGAGCGGGATGCCGGCGTCATGAGCGATTTTTGCGAGAACCTCGAAATCTGGCACATCGAGCTTCGGGTTGCCGACGGTCTCCGCATAGACTGCCCGAGTTTTTTCGTTAATTGCCTTTTTGAATTCTTCCGGCTTGCCGGATTCGACGAACTTCACCGTGCGGCCGAGCTTCGGGAACGTGTAGTGGAAAAGCTCGTAGTTGCCGCCGTAGAGGTTATTCGCCGAGACGATCTCGTCGCCTACCTTGGTAATAGCGAGCAATGCAAGGGTCTCCGCCGCCTGGCCGGATGAAACTGCCAGGGCGCCGGTGCCGCCTTCGAGGGCTGCGATGCGCCGCTCGAACACGTCGGTCGTCGGGTTCATGATCCGAGTATAGATGTTGCCAAGTTCGGCCAACGCGAAAAGATTGGCCGCGTGGGCGGTATCCCTGAATACGTAGGAAGTGGTCTGGTAGATGGGTACCGCCCGCGCCCCTGTTGCGGGGTCCGGGGACTCCTGTCCTGCGTGAATGGCGAGTGTGTCGGGTCTTCTTTGTGCCATGGTGTTCGCATCCTCCTGTGGGTGAAGTCGCCGGGGTATGGTGAGCGCCGCACCCGCCCATTGAGGTACCCCGGCACAACGTGAGGCGGGTGAGGTCAATTATATGTAGTACATGGCGTCGTTCTTCTGCGTCTTGTTCTCTTGCATGATAACCAACTGCTCCAGAGTGAAGCCTGACAAGACCTCGTCGATCTTCTCGCCCAGCAGGCTCCAGATGTCGCGGGTGGCGCAGGAGTCAGACCTGTCGCATGTTTTTGGCTTCGATACGCAATCGACGAGCACGCAGGGGCCTTCGAGAGCCTGGACTATGGCGCTTGCGGTGATTTCGGAGGCCGGCTTGTTGAGAAGGAAACCTCCCTTTCTGCCTCTCACGGTATTTATGAGCCCGTTGGTCCGGAGCGCCGAGAATATGTGCTCCAGATACTTCTCCGATATGTCCTGTCTCCTGGCGATGTCAG
>CAYZAF010000614.1:0-12315 GCA_964476435.1 uncultured Syntrophaceae bacterium | reverse complement strand
CGTCTGCTAACCTCCCGCCTTGGAGCGCTGTTCGGTGGTTGTGTGCACAAGGTAACACGGGCGCATCTTTCCAGAAGCTCGAATTTCGGGACGCTCTTTCTTCGAAACCGCCCGCAGCTGGAGCTGATGCGTCACCTTGTGGCAGAACAAAAGGCAAAGGATGGCGAAGTGAAGATAACTGTTTTCGGATGCAGCCGCGGGGCTGAAGTTTATTCCATCCTGTGGACGCTCCATTCAGCATTGCCGGACCTAGCTGTCTCCCTCCATGCAATAGACATTTCGGGGGATATTCTGGAGTTTGCCCGCAAAGGTGTCTACCAAGTCCCTGAACCGCGACGTAGTCAGTTGACCCGCGGCATGAGTGAGGAGGAAATTAAGGACTTCTTCGATGTGGAAGGTGAGTATTTCAAGATCAAGCCGTGGATCAAGGAAAACATCATTTGGCTTCGTGGGGCTGCCGAAGATGAGGAAATACTTGATCTTTTGAACGGTCAAGACATAGTCACGGCGAACAATTTTCTCTGCCATATGAATCCGGCTGACGCAGAGAGATGTCTGCGAAACATAGGCAGATCGGTTAAACCGGGAGGATATCTTATTGTCTCGGGAGTTGATCTGGACGTCCGGACAAGAGTCGCTGCCGAACTCCGTTGGGAGCCCGTCCTCGAATTGCTTGAAGAGATGCATGAGGGAGACCCCCTTCTGAGGGAAGACTGGCCCTTCGAGTATTGGGGGTTGGAGCCTCTTGACAAGAGGAAGCCTAACTGGCAGCTACGGTATGCCTCTGCTTTTCGGCTTAGTGGGAGAAGCTGAAGAAAGGGCAGTTCAAGGTCTTGTTTCCGGACTGCGAGAACGAAAGCGATACCTAGGGGGATGGGGCTGGAAGCACAACCATGAACTCTATTAGCGTCGTTCTGTGCACCTACAACCGCCCCAAGAATCTCATCGAAGCTCTATCAAGCCTGAACGATATGATCGTGCCTGAAGGGATCGAATGGGAAGTCCTTGTGATGGACAACAATTCTTCCGACGATACGGCCAGAAAGGTAAAGGCGTTTATCGCGGAAGGACGTTCCCGCTTCAGCTACCATTTCGAGCCGAGGCAGGGGAAAACTTACGCCCTCAACCAGGGAATAGAGAAATCGACAGGGAATATAATAGCGTTCACTGATGATGACGCCGTGGTCGACGCGGGTTGGTTGAGGTCCATCGTCAACACGTTCAACCAATACGATCCTGACTGCGTCGGTGGAAAAGTCTTACCTATTTGGTTGGATCCTCGGCCAGGCTGGCTCACCGAAGATCTTCTCAAGGTGCTTGCCATACTCGACCTCGGAGATCAGGTTTTCGAGTTTGACTGGAAGACCAACAGGCGTATGCTCTTCGGGGTCAATTTTGCTTTCAAGAAAGAGTTCTTTGTGAGAAACGGCCTATTTGAAACCAGGCTGGGCTCCCGCGGCGAAGATCAGGAGATGTTTGAGAGATTGGGTAGAGTGGGGGCCAGAGCCGTCTACAATCCCGAGATCATCGTGAGCCACAATGTATTCCCTGAGAGGCTCAAGAAATCATATTTCAGGAGGTGGTACTACGCAGGGGGTCTGATGGCCCCTTACCTTATTGACGTCAGGTCAAGAACCCTGCTATTTGGCATACCAAGGTATGTGGTGAGGCAGCTACTCAGGTCGTTGAAGGGCTTTTTCGGGTCCGTCGTCACTTTTGACAGGCACGCCATGTTCTTACGAGAGCTCGAATTAGTCTATTTCGCTGCCTTCTTCAAGAGACAATTAGGCAGCCTTCTCCATGGTCACCGCAAAGGGACGGCCGAATAGCGAGAGAAAACAGGATCTCACTCAAAATAACCCTACATGGACAAAGTTCCGGGTCTGCCATCGTTCCGATGACCGAGTTTGAGTCCCGCGGAAAATCATCATGTCACGTCTCTCGTCAGTAGATTTGAGAAGGAAGGTGTATTCAAGAATTCGTTCGATGATTCCTGTTGAACGGGTGAAGGTCTATTCAATAGGGATGCTCGAGGGCAAGTCCCCGCTCGACTTGCACCCTCGTCAAAGGGGATCCGTGTTGAGCGCTAAACATGTGACGGACGTGAAGGCAAAGTATGTAGCGGACCCCTTCTGGATTAGGGATTGCGGAAAGTTCTATATGTTTTTTGAAGTATGGAATCTTTCCAGCGACAAGGGTGAAATAGGCCTCGCCATGAGCGATAACGGCCTGCACTGGCATTATTGTCGTATCGTCCTGAGGGAGCCATTTCACTTGTCCTATCCGTATGTTTTTCGTTGGGAGAACGCTTATTACATGATACCGGAAAGCGGCGCGGCAAACTCGGTCAGATTATACAAGGCCAACCCTTTTCCGTCGACATGGTCCTACGTGGCGACTCTCCTCGATCATCCCTATGTCGATACCTCAGTGTATTACTGTTCCGGCCGGTGGTGGCTTTTTGCCGCAACGAAATCGGAGTTGTACCTTTACCACGCCTCGGAGCTCGCGGGACCTTGGACGAAGCATCCGAAGAATCCTATTGTGACGACCGCCCACGCTTCAAGACCCGCAGGCAGGATATTCGCCCACGGCGATCGGGTGTTCCGAGTTGCCCAGGACTGCGAATCCCACTATGGCCTCAATGTGCGGATATTCGAAATTTCCATACTGAATGAGGCCGACTACGAAGAAACCGAGATTTGCGAAAGTCCTCTGCTGGAGGGCAGCGGATTCGGATGGAACGGGAGAGGAATGCATCATATGGACGCTCAGCCGCTCGAGAATGGCACCTGGCTTGCCAGCGTCGACGGGTGGACGCTGGTCCCCGCCATCAAGGGCCGGCCCAGGTGCTCTATACCAGAACGGGCATCAATGTCGGGTGCGAGGGAGTAAGCTGAAAACTCTGAGATACTGTCAGGAGTGAGAATGCTATTCTTTGGCCTTCTGGTGTTTCTTTTTCTCATTGTAATCCGCCCACAGGACTTCGTAGGAGGCCTGGAGAAACTACCGTTGGTATCTGTGCTTATGGCCGCGCTTATAGTGGGTTATGCGGTGAGCAAGACTCCCAAAAAGTTTTTCAGGACTTCGGCAGATAGGTATACCAGCGCGTTCTTTCTCTTCATGGTAGTCTCCACCATTTCTCTCCATTGGCTGACGTATACCGCCTCCGTGATACTGGACACCATCAAGATTGCGATAATCTTCTATCTCATTGTGAATCTGGTGAACAACGAAACGAGAATCAAAACGATGACATGGACCCTGATCACGTTCCTGAGCATCGTGGCAGGAATGGGCATACTCCAATTCTATGGCTACGACATCACGGGGGTCGGGATGCTCTGGGCGTCCGACAAGAACATATGGCAGATTCGAGGGGCAGGCATCTTTGACAACCCCAATGACCTCGCCTACTCCGTCGTAATGGTCGCGCCTTTTGCCCTGGGATTCATATTCCGCAGAAGGGGCGTTACAACGAAGCTGATCTCGGGAGCCCTATTGTTTATCATTGGCTACTGCATATATTTGACCGGCTCGAGGGGAGGACTTCTCTGCCTGGTGCTCGCTGGCCTGTGCTGGCTTTACCTTTGGATAGGCAATAAATGGCTCAGGAGACTAGCCGCCATCGCCGCTGTCATCACCATAGTGGTTGCCATAGTGTTCGTGGCTGGAGGCTACCGAAAGGACCAATCATCCATGGATAGAATTGAAGCTTGGGCAGCCGGTATGGAAATGTTCCAGAGCAATCCCTTAAGTGGGGTGGGAAAAGGACAATTTGGGGAGCATCATCAACGGGATTCCCACAGTTCTTTCATCAGGTGTGCTGCTGAGCTTGGATTCCCCGGCCTTTATCTGTGGCTTGGAATGACCTATTGCTCGATAGTATCCCTTACAAGGCTGAAGAGGTTTGGCGCGTCGCCCCAATTGGAGCCGTACGTGACAGGTTACACGGTGTTTATCCCTTCATACTTGTTCGCCTCGATTTTTTCGAGCCGAACCTATGACATAATTTTTCTGGTTGTCATCGCCATGATCAGTTCTTTTGAACGGTCCCTGCCGGTTACGATCCCTGACAAGTCGACTATGAGAAGAAAAATCAGGCTTCTCAACAAAAATATTGCCTTGCTAACCGTGGCAGTGCTCATTATCTTGAAGCTGTTTATGCTGCAAGTCTGGTGATCCTGCATCGACGAAGGAAGTTTCCGTCATTCTTGATATGGCGCGTATCATGGCGGACTTACTCGATGCTATGTCACGGCTGACAACCTGAAAGGAGAGGCAATGGACGGCGTCGTCATCAACCCAGGGGTCAGCATCATCATTCCAACTTACAACAGTGCACGATATCTGCCTGAGGCACTGGATAGTGCGTTCAATCAGACCTACGGGAATATCGAGATAATAGTTGTTAACGACGGGTCAACCGACGATACTCGACAGATTATGGATAGGTTCGCCAGCAGGGTCACTTACATAGAGCAGGATAATGGCGGTCCCGCGAGGGCACGCAATGCAGGCATATCGCGCGCCCGAGGAGAATACGTGGCGTTCCTCGACGCCGATGACCTGTGGATGCCTCACAAGCTCGAGGAACAGATGGAGATATTCCGGCTATACCCAAGTACTCGGGCCGTTTATTGTCAGGTGATCCGGTTCGACGAAGCTTCTCGTAAAGAGTTTCCACCTTGGCCGGCCCGCGTGTATTCGGGATCCGTTTTCGAGAAATTGCTCCTCGAGAACTTCATCTCTATGCCAAGTCTTGTTGCCGAGGCATCTGTCCTGCGTGAAATCGGAGGATTCGACGAGCGGCTCAACACAGCTGAGGACCAGAACCTGTACATGCGGATCGCCTACAAGTATGAGATTAGGGGAATCAGCAAGGCCCTCGTTCGCCGCCGGGAGCACCAGGATAGCCTTTCCGAGCGGTCAAACGTTCAGTTTGGTACCCTCGACAACCTTGATAGAATCGTCCAGATATTCCCTGACGTGAGGCCGGAGATCTACGAGCCGATGAAAACGGCTTACGTGTGGAGAGGCACGAATCTTTTGCGATGGTATTTCTCCAGGTCCGAGTACTCCAAATGCCTGGAGACCTGCAATCGTTTACGAAGGGTGGCGCCATACGATAAAACGATTCTGGGATTCAAGCTGTTGACCATGCTGCCGCCCTCATTTCTGAACTTGCTGAGAAGAACCAAAAGACGGTTTGGGTAGGTAATTGAAGGCGGAGCGCTTCCGGATTGTAGGACGTGGGGGACACAAGGAGAGTTGAAGTGAAAAGCGTTTTCTGGAACAACCTCAGGGAGGATATCAAGGTTTTCCTGTATCAGGAGTTCGCGGAAAGCCCTTCATCGAAGAGCACCTTGGGCAGTCACATTAAGCTGCTATTCGTCCAGGGGTTTGTTGCGGTACTCGTCTATCGGCTGGGTGTGCTGCTCTACTCATTTCGAACTCCATTTCTTTTTCCCCTTAAGGTTATTTACTTTTTCATTGTCAAACTCGTTGAAGTCACCACAAGTATCATGCTACCGGTCACGGTGAAAGCCGGCAAGGGTCTTTATGTGGGTCATTTCGGTTACACTATCTTCAATTCCCATTGCGAAGTCGGTGACTATTGCCAGATAGGGGAAGGGGTTATCTTGGGAAGCAAAGGACTAGGAACTGAAGGGGCTCCGCGACTCGGGAATAACGTTTTTGTAGGCGCCGGCGCAAAGATTTTAGGACCTATTAAGATAGGGGATAATGTTGTTATTGGTGCAAATTCGGTCGTACTGAATGACGTGCCTGATAACGTGGTCGTCGCGGGAGTTCCTGCGCGAATAGTCAGGAAGCGATAACTTCAACAGAAAAAGACTTCTGAAGAGGCTCAGACTCTTGCAAGGGAGCAACGGAAAAAGACTTTACCATACGGATGGAGGGGGTTTTGCTGCGCAGATTCACTAGCTTCGAAGAGATCGGCAGGGAGAGATGGGATGCTCTCGTGGAGCACAGCGAATTTGGCTCTGTTTTTCAGCGCTATGGCTGGCTCGCAAGCTGGTGGAAGGCCTTCAAGGAGCCATCATGGGAGCTGATTCTGCTTGGATCAACTGATGGTGACCGCCTCGTCAGCCTTGCACCGTTGTACCGAGTTCCCGCGAATTCGTCTCAGGGAGGCGAGACAATCAGGTTTGTCGGCAACGAAAACAGCGACTACCTTTCTCTGATCGTTGACCGGGAAGCCCCCGAACTTGTCGACGAGTATGTGCGAGAGTTTCTCTCTTTCGCCCGGCAGGGAGCTAGAATTGTCCTCAACGAGATTCCCGAGCATACACATCTTGCTAGACAGCTGCTCGTCGAAAAGGACCGATTGATGTCGCGAGTCGACGTACTCAAGGAGACTGTCTGCCCACGGCTGGAGATGAGAGATAATACCGACTCGTTGGCCGAGACTCTCCAGAAAAACGCCTCAAAGCAGAAGCGACACTTCTACAAGCACCTTAAACGCAGAGACTTCGTTCTCCATCACTACTCCAATATTGCCGATATCGCACCGCTCCTTGACCGTTATTTTCAGCAGCATATCGAACGCTGGAGCGATACGCCGTACCCCAGCCTGTTCCTCATGGAGAGCAACTGCACTTTCTACCGTGAGTTTATCAGTTCCCTATGCTCGACCGGCCAGATCCTTTTTTCTGTCCTCCAACTCGACGAGCTACCCAGAGCCTTTGCCCTTGGGATGATATCTCTCGGGGACCTTCTCTACTATAAGTCAACGTTTGACATTAGCCTTTCTCAAGGCTCGCCCGGGGAAGTCCTGTTGGCCGAGCTCCTCAATTTGGCTCTTTCGGATGGATACAAAGGTTTTGATTTTACCCGCGGTAACGAGGCCTATAAGAAGAGATTCGCTTCGGAATATCGCACCAACGTAAGTTTCGTGATTTATCCGTGGATAACGAGAAAGCTTGCTGGTCGAGCATATCATATGGCCAAAGGCGCCCTGAAGAAGAGCTTCGTAAGATTCGGTATTCGTTCCTCACCCGGCAAATAGGAAAGGGAAGATGAATCCATGGATGGTATCCGAGGTCTGGTAAGCGTCATAATACCGACGTACAACCGCGCCCTGGAGTGTAAACGGGCGATCTGGTCTGTCTTGGCCCAGACCTACGAGAATTTGGAAATAGTAGTTGTGGACGACGGTTCGACAGACGACACCAAGGACCAATTGCATGGTATGGATGATCGGATAAAATACGTGTGGCAGCCCAACGGGGGCGTGTCGGCGGCAAGAAATCGCGGCCTTCAGGAGGCCACCGGAGAATACATCGGACTTCTCGACAGCGATGATGAATGGCTGCCGTGGAAGGTTGAGGCGCAACTCAGCACCCTGAAGGCTTTTCCTGAGGCTGGAATGGTGTGGACAGACATGGCGGCCGTGGATGAGAGAGGCTCAGTCTTGTATGAGTCGTATCTCAAGCTTATGTATAACGCGTACGTATACTTCGATCGTGACCGCCACTTTCGGGAGAGCCGCGTAGTGTCCGAAGTTTGGGCCGGTTGCCCCACCGGTTATTTGCATTCCAAATGCTATACGGGAAACATCTTCTCCTGGATGTTCATGGGGAACCTGGTCCACACGTCAACGGTGCTGATTAAACGCGATAGGCAGAGGAAAGTGGGGGAATTCGACGTCAGCCTTCAGAAAAGCGGTGAAGACTATGATTTTCACCTCCGCACGTGCAGGGTAGGGGACGTAGCATACATAGATGTGCCCTCGGTTCGCTACCGAATCGGTGCATCCGATCAGTTGACTGAGGCCAAGTACCAGGTGTGGGCGGCTCGGAACAATCTGAAGACCGTTAAGAGGATCTTCGAGACAGCAAGACAGGAGATTAAGCTGCCTGAATCTATGGTCAGGGAGCGTATGGCAATCTGCTATGCCTGGGTTGGGATGCAGGAGTTCTTTCAGGATCGGAAAAAGGCGGGAGAATACCTCCGCCAGAGTCTTTCATGGCGACCCTATCAGCTCAGGGTCTGCGTTTTTTACGTACTCTCATTCTTGCCGATCTCTATCTATCATACGTTGGTAGGTATCAAGAGCTCCATCTGGAGAATAAGAAACAAAACGGTTAGCTGATGCTGATTCATGCGGGTGTTCCTATGCTTTTGCTTGTTAGATCGATCTTTTGGCTGGCAGCTGCCATGATTCTGTACACGTACCTTGGGTATCCCCTACTCGTTCTTCTGTGGTCCAAAATAGGAAAGAAAGAAACTGCCCCGAAAGCACAACGTATCGAACCGTTTGTCTCCGTGGTTATCGCAGCCAGAGACGAAGAACAGCATATCGGCGCTCGTGTCCAGGATTTACTTAAGCAAGGCTACCCAAGGGATAAGCTGGAAATCATAGTCGTCTCCGACGGATCCACGGACAATACGACAGGCATCCTTGACAGACTCGCTGGGAAGATGAACGTCGGGCGTGCGTACGACCGTCCTTTGCTGAAATGTGTCCGTTACAGCGCTCACAGGGGAAAACCTTTCGCCATAAACAGAGGAATTTCAGAGGCGAAGGGAGAGCTGATCGTCTTCGCCGATGCCAGACAGCGTTTTGCCGCTGATGCGATTAGACACCTCGTAGCCAATTTCATTAACCCGCAGGTTGGATGTGTGAGCGGTGAGCTCGTTTTTGAGGAAAGTCGGGGGAGTTCCATTCAGGCGGAGATGGATGCCTATTGGCGATTTGAAAAATGGCTGCGCAAGCTCGAGAGCGCGACTGGCTCAGTGCCCGGTGCGACAGGCGCCATATATGCGATAAGGAGGGAGCTGTTTGACCCTTTGCCGGAGCAAACGCTGCTTGACGACGTGCTGACGCCGCTGCGCGTCAGGATGAAAGGCTATCGAGTCATTTTCGACAACAGAGCTGTCGCTTACGATACAGTTTCCAAGGATTTTCTGAGAGAGAAAAAGAGAAAAATCAGGACGCTTGCGGGCAATTGGCAATTGCTGTTATTGGAGCCTATCCTTTTGAATCCGATAAAGAATCCCTTATGGATCAAGTTCATGTCGCACAAGACTTTCCGTTTGCTAGTCCCCTATTGCTTCTTTGTTCTCGTTGCGACAGCGCTCTACTTAAGGGATTTCTTTTCATTGCTCACTCTTTTTTCTCTAGCCCTCTGCTTCGGCATGGCACTCGTTCCTCAATTGCCAGATTATCTGGCGACATTCTCCAAAGCGCGCCGGATTTGCCGGGCCGTAGTGATGTTGAACTACTTTGCCATGGTGGCTCCTTTTGCTCTGGCGAACCCCAGAGGTCGACTCTGGTAAGACTCACGGCTTTGAGCGAACCGTGACATTCACACGTTAGTAGCCCTCGTCCTTCCTGTCGCCATCAAGCCTGGACATCTACAAATTGGCCGGAGTTCGACAAGGCAGAGGGATATGAATAGCCCAAACATCGTTGGAGACCGCCGGGTGGCGAAGGGTTTTGTGCAGCGACAACTTCCAGGGAAGGGACCAGCATGGACGAAAATGAAATAATTTTGCTCCCGCAACAAACTAAGCAATTATTTTGCGAAATGTTTTCTGAACTACCCGCGTATCAGGCAAGCGCACTCAATGATATCTGTGATGAGGTTTTGTCGAGAATTGGTCGCGGTGCAGATTTGACCGACTACTACGCGCCCGTGAAGAAAGTGGAAGCAGCCTTTGTGAGCAGGGCAGGGAGTTTCTCGAAGGACGACCAAGTTACGTTGAGGCGGGCCTTAGTTGCGAAATTAGCTGTTGACTTACCATCCATTGTTGAAAAACTGAATCTGCCAGGATGTATTCTCGCCGTGTATACTGACGCCTTCGGCCGGCTAGCAGATTATCTGGGAAACACTTCTCATGAATACAATGCAACCAATGATTTTTTCCGCAAAGATATCCGTTTTGTTCTCGGACTGTCGATTCCCTGCGGCATTGCACACACGGTAGATATGATTTCCAGAGTCCCTCTGCGTACCGTTGTGCTCTCCTGTTTCAGGACCAGGAGTGTGAGTGCTCTTATTCGGTATGCTCGGGCGAAGGGATATGGATCTTGGCTTGGAGGTCACTTGGAATCTCGGTACCCGACTGATTTTAACGAGCAGGGGATGGACAACTTTTACCTGAGAATTGCGGAATTGTTGGAGCTCCACAAAGACATTCGCGGCTGGGTGGGACACAGTTGGCTCCACGATCCGCAACTGTTGAAGATCAGTCCGCGCCTTGCATATATGTATCGGCCAGCAGAACGGGGAGCGTTCTTATTAAAGGGCCGTGCGGGGAACCGCCAGGAGATAGAGGATGCTATAATGAAGTCTAAAACGCGCCGGCGGCTGTACGAAGAAGGCAAATATACTCCGATTAACTATTCTATGGTTTGGCCGCGTAGAGAGTTAATTTCTTGGGCCCACCTCAGTTCGCAGCCAACATAGGATGGGTCAGGATGGATAATGGCTTCATAAAAAGGGCCTTGAACAAAATAGGCCGTGAGCTGGCCGGGCATACCGGGAAAAAAGCAGGCTTCCTGCCCCAACAAAAGAAGATCGTTTCATTCACCTTTGATGACTTTCCCGTCACGGCAATCGAAAATGGAGCGAGGTTGCTGGAGGAGCATAACGCAAGGGGCACGTTCTACGCGTCTTTGGGGCTGGCGGGAACGATCAGGTCGGTTGGCAAAATCGGAACCCAACGGGACATGTTGGCCCTTTCAGAGCGAGGCCATGAGTGTGGATGCCATACATTTGGGCATATCAATTGCGCCGACAGTTCTCCTAGGGTGGTTCTTGAGGACTGCCTGAGAAATCAGGACGTCGCAAAAAAAACGGCGAACTTACGTTTCCGTTCATTTGCCTATCCATGGGGGTACTTCACTCGGTCAAGCAAACGTGTGATTTCGAGCTTGTACGAAAATGCGCGGACTGCCGAACCGGGTATCAATGTCGGAGAAATTGATCTAGCGGCCCTCAAAAGTGTCGAGCTATTTGACTCCAAAGGTTCAGAGAATCTAAGACGGTGGTTGGCTAAGCTGAATGAATCCGGCGGCTGGCTCATCTTCTTTTCACACGATGTAGGCGAAAGCCCGTCTCAGTTTGGATGCTCTATACGGCTACTTGTGCGAATGCTTGAAGAAAGTATCAGTTACAAGTTTTGTATTTCGACGATTCTGGAAGCAGCAAGAGTTGCCGTTGAAAGCAAAAGACCTGCCTAGCCTCACGGGGAGGTGGTCTGTTTGGCACCTGACCCACTTCTGCAGCGATCCTTTTTCTTTCGTATAAGAGTATGACGCGAATAGCCGGAGTCTTATTTCTGAGTCGAAAGAAATGAAGCTGAGCACCTTAATGTATCATGATGTAGTCGCATCCTTTGACAGGGATTGCAGTGGGTTCGAAGGGGAGGACGCGAGTCGATACAAGATAACGGAAGAAATGTTTTCACAACACTTGGACACTCTTGCCCGGAACCTCGTCAACCCGCCTACGCTCTTTCAGGACGTGCATTTTTCCGGAGTGCCAGAAAGCGGCGCCTGGGCCCTGACTTTCGATGATGGGGGAGCCGCAGCTCTGCGAATTGCGGACATGCTCGAAATGCGGAAATGGCGGGGACATTTCTTTGTCACGACAGACCACGTAGACAAGAAGTTCTTTCTCAATCGAAATCAGATCCGGCAGCTGCGGGAGAGGGGACACGTCATTGGATCTCATTCCCGTTCTCATCCGAAGCGGATGGCAGACCAAGGTCCCGTTCGGCTTCTGGACGAGTGGAGAGGCAGCGTAATGGCGATAGAAGATATTCTCGGAGAGCGGGTCGTAGTAGCCTCGGTTCCCGGAGGCTACTACGATAAATCGGTCGCTGAAGCTGCTGCCCTGGCCGGGATCACTTGCCTGTTTAATTCTCGGCCGACCAGGTCAAGTTACTTCGAGGGAAATTGCCGCATAGTAGGCAGATACGCCGTAATGCGCACCACGTCACCAAGAGCGGCTCTTGCTCTTGCTTCAGGAGATTCGGTGAGGTGCGGATTACGGAGATTCCTCTGGGAGCTCAAAAACGTGGCAAGGCGAGCCGGAGGCGCCCATTACGAGACGCTGCGCGACGTGTTCGTACGAAGACACTTGGGGTCACGGTGACCGGGAGCGCTTTCGCAAGCCCCGCCCTGTGGGCGGGGAGCTTCACTATTGCGGCAAGTATGCGACCATAATGCGAAAGGCTCGTGAGCTCCGCATAATATCTGCGCTTCTCGTGCTGCAGACGGAGGGAGAAGGAACATCTCGAAGAATAAAGTGAAAAGGGTATTGATCATCAGCCACTATTTTC